>CAIUUO010000122.1 GCA_903902325.1 uncultured Bacteroidia bacterium | reverse complement strand
AGTGACTAGAGTGCCTAAAGTTCCAACGCTTTTATCAAATGTAATCTCATAACTCATATCTCATAACTCATATCTCATAACTCATATCTCATTATGAAAGCTTTTATGGATGAAGATTTTCTTCTGCAATCTGAGACTGCAAAGAAATTGTACCACGACCATGCGGCCAAAATGCCCATCTTTGATTACCACTGCCATATCTCTCCCAAGGAGATAGCCGATGACAAAAGATTTGAAAACATGACCCAGATTTGGCTGAATGGAGACCATTACAAATGGAGGGCCATGCGTACCAACGGCATCAATGAGCGTTTTTGCACAGGAGGTGCCTCAGACTGGGAGAAATTTGAAAAATGGGCTGAGACAGTACCATACACCCTCCGCAACCCGCTCTATCACTGGACGCATCTTGAATTACGCAGGCCATTTGGGATAAAGACCGTATTGAATCCCAAAAGCGCTAAAGCAACTTGGGAGAACTGTAATGAACAACTGAATTCTGATGGATATTCCTGCAGGGGCATCATCCAAAAGATGAATGTTCACACGATTTGTACGACAGATGATCCGGTCGACACACTGGAATACCACAGCGCCATTAAGAAAAGCGGTTTCAAGGTACAAGTTTTACCTGCCTGGCGTCCTGATGCAGCCATGATGGCTGATGATCCGGCCATCTTCAACGGTTATGTCAATAAACTGGAGGCTGCAGCAAATTGCAGCATCACTGGGTATGATGAATTTATTGCGGCCATCGACAAGCGCCACCAATTCTTCCACGAAAACGGATGCCGTTTGTCTGACCATGGGCTGGACACCATTTACGCCGCCGATTATACGGATCAGCAAATAAGGAACATCTTTTCAAAGGTACGTTCAGGCAATCACCTCACATTGGAGGAGAGCAACCAGTTCAAATCGGTCATGTTGTATGAATTCGGGGTGATGGACCACAAACGCGGCTGGACACAGCAATTCCACCTGGGAGCGCTCCGCAATAACAACAGCAGGTTGTTCAATCTTCTGGGACCAGACAAGGGATTTGATTCAATCGGAGATCTGGAGATTGCGAAACCTTTGTCCAAATTTCTGAATAAACTTGACAGCGAGGATAAACTAACCAAAACAATTCTCTACAACCTCAATCCGCGCGACAACGACATGATGGCCACCATGATCGGCAATTTCCAGGATGGTACTATACCTGGAAAACTGCAATATGGATCCGGTTGGTGGTTCCTTGATCAAAAAGATGGCATGGAAAACCAAATAAAATCACTCTCGAACCTCGGCCTTTTAAGCCGATTCGTCGGTATGCTGACAGATTCAAGAAGTTTCCTTTCGTATCCACGGCACGAATATTTCAGGAGAATTTTATGTAACTTGCTCGGCAACGATGTTGAGAAAGGTGAAATCCCTGCCGATATGGAATTGCTGGGAAAGATGGTGGAAGATATCTCTTTCAACAATGCGGAGAAATATTTTGGATTCGGAAAATAAAACAAACCCCAAACAATAAACTGAATGAGCGAAAAAAATGAAATAATACAAAAAATCGGCCGTTACCGATGGGTGATTGCATCCCTGTTGCTGTTTGCTACCACCATCAATTACATGGACAGACAGGTACTTGCTAATGTAAAGGAATTCTTCTGTTCCCCTGTTGCATCAGGCGGGTTCGGGTGGACCAATACTGATTATGCCTTTATCACATCTTTCTTCACAGCATTTTATGCAGGAATGACGATCATAGCCGGTTGGGTTATTGACAAAATCGGAACTAAACTGGGCCTGGCATTATCCCTTATTGTTTGGTCCATTTTCGGCATGCTCAATGCTCTTGCAGGTAGCGTAATTGCCTTACACGTGGCCATCCGGAGTTTATTCGGTGTAGGTGAAGCCGGAAACTTCCCTGCTTCCATCAAAACTGTTGCAGAATGGTTCCCAAAGAAAGAGAGGGCGCTTGCCACAGGAATATTCAACAGCGGTTCCAATTTGGGAGCCATGATCGCGGCTTTGTTCGTTCCATGGTGCATGGTCATTTTTGGAGATCAACTTGGCTGGAAAATGGCCTTTATTTTAACAGGAGCAGTTGGTTTCCTTTGGCTGATTTTCTGGTTTATTTTTTACGATTCACCCTCTAAACAGAAACGACTCTCCAAAGAAGAATACGAGTACATCCACAGTGATGACGTTGTTCTGACCATTCAGTCAGAGATAGATCAGGATAAGGCAAAAGTCCCCTGGTTGAAACTTTTGACCTACCGCCAGACTTGGGCGGTTTTTGTCGGCAAATTCATGACTGACGGAATCTGGTGGTTCTACCTTTTCTGGTTACCCGATTATCTTCACAAGCAGTTTGGTATGAGCAAGGCTGAACTAATGTGGCCAACTTTTACAGTTTACGGCATTGCTATTTTCGGCAGTGTATTCGGCGGAAGCATACCAATGTTCATGATGAAAAGGGGAATGCCCGTTTACAAAGCCCGAATGACATCAATGTTACTGATTGCCCTAGTCCCGCTGATCGTTTTGACCACACAATATTTTGGAAACGTCGAACACTTCGGAACCTATGCCTCAACTCTGGCAGTTGCTGTTATTTGTATCGGCGCTGCAGCGCATCAGGCATGGTCTGCCAATATGTTTACCACTGTTTCTGATATGTTCCCAAAGAAAGCCATTGGTTCAGTCACTGGAATCGGTGCAATGGCAGGTGGTGTCGGTGGAGTACTTGTACAATTGCTTGTTGGTTATCTGACTGATTTGTATGTAGCCACACCAAAGGTAGCTTACGGTATCATGTTTGTAGTCTGTTCCTTTACCTACATCATTACCTGGTCTCTGATGAAATTGCTGGTACCACGGCACAGGGTTATCACGGATTTATAAATCACTCTGTGGCCGTACAAAATAAAAAAGAGAGAAGCAGGTCAAATCTGTTTCTCTCTTTTTTATAAAAAATATTCTGTTTTATCAAATTCCGGATCTTGTGCACCTATATTACAAACCGGTTTCATTGTCAACTGTCAATTCTCAATTGTCAATTATTTCAGTTTAAATAGTCCTTCCCGGATATACCTTCAAGGCAACTTCCAAACATTCAACTGCCTCTTTAAGATCTTCGATATTCAGCACATAGGCTACCCTAACTTGATTGTGACCAATTCCGGGAGTTGAATAGAACCCGGAGGCAGGCGCCATCATTACAGTAGCGCCCTTGTGCTCGAACTCTTCCAGCATCCACTGGCAGAAACGGTCGCTGTCGTCGATCGGCAGTTGTACCATAGAATAGAACGCACCCATCGGCATGGGAGAAAATACACCCTCAATCCTGTTCAGTGCATTTATAATGTAATCTCTTCGTTGCAGATACTCCCTGTAAACATCCTCCATGTATTCAGGAGGGGAATCCACGGCGGATTCAGCAACCACCTGCCCCAGCATGGGAGGGCAAAGCCTGGCCATGGCCAGTTTCGCAATTGTATTGATGACTTTTTTATTTTTGGATACCAATGATCCAATACGAATTCCGCAGGCGCTGAAACGCTTCGACACGGAATCCACCATGACTACGTTTTCACGAATGCGGTTAAGTTCCAGAACCGAATAGTGCGATTTGCCGTCGTAAACAAACTCACTGTAAACTTCGTCCGCAATCAAAAAAATGTCATATCGTAGCACAAGTTCCTGAAGTTGCAACAATTCCTCGCGGGTATATACATATCCTGTTGGATTGTTTGGATTGCAAATAAATATACCCTTGGTTTTCGGACCTATCACCTTTTCAAATTCAGCGATGGACGGAAGCTGAAATCCATTTTCAATATTGGATGTGATTGGCTTGATGACCACATTGTTGGCAATTGCAAAGGATTGGTAATTGGCATAAAACGGCTCAGGTATGATCACCTCTTCTCCGGGATTGAAACATACCATAAAAGCGAAAGAGATGGCTTCCGATCCGCCTGTAGTAATTAAAATCTGGGAAGCATCAACCTCCAGATTACGATCACGGTAATACTGCGCCAGTTTCGCCCGGTATGTATCATTGCCAAAAGAGTGACCGTAGGGAATCAGGTCAAAATTAAAATTCCGGATACGTTCGATGGCATGTTGAGGGGTTTTAATATCGGGCTGGCCGATATTAAGATGATACACTTTTCTGCCAAGTGCTTTGGCTTTTTCAGCATATGGAACCAGTTTTCGAATCGCCGATTCGGGTAACTCCTCTCCTCTGTATGATATTGCAGGCATTCAGTATTGTTCAAAATTGTCCGCGCCAAAGATACAATTATAATTATTTTATATTTCTACTCATATGCTTTCTTTTTGTTAATAAATCGACCTGATAATTAAAAATTGGACAGTAAAAAGTGAAGCAATCACCCCAAATGTAAATCTACCTATCCCTTTCAATACATGGGATTTAGTCATGGTTATGTGGGTGTTTCTTTGTTTAATTTTGTAACCAATTAATAATATAATTATGAAAATCGGATTACCCAAGGAAATTAAAAATAATGAGAATAGGGTTGCCCTGACTCCTGCCGGAGTTGCCGAACTGGTTAAAAGAGGCAATGAGGTTTTTGTCCAGTCTACCGCCGGAAACGGAAGTGGATTTGCTGATGCAGAATATGTTGGTGCAGGCGGGAAAATACTTCCTACCATTGAGGAGGTATATGCTGTCGCGGATATGATCGTGAAAGTGAAGGAGCCCATCGAATCAGAATATTCCCTGATCAAGGAAGGCCAATTGGTCTATACCTATTTTCACTTTGCCTCCTCAGAGCCCCTGACACATGCCATGATCAACCGGAAAGCAGTCTGCCTGGCCTACGAAACCGTTGAATTGGACGACCGTTCCCTGCCTCTGCTGATTCCCATGTCGGAAGTTGCAGGCAGGATGTCGATCCACGAAGGGGCTAAATATCTCGAGAAAACTTATGGTGGCCGCGGCATGTTGCTAGGAGGCGTTCCCGGAGTTTTACCAGCCAAGGTATTGATCCTGGGTGGCGGAATTGTCGGAACTGAAGCAGCCAAAATGGCTTCCGGACTCGGCGCAGATGTTACCATCATGGATATCAGCCTGAAACGCCTTCGTTACCTCGATGATATCATGCCTGCCAATGTCAAGACCCAGATGTCGAACGACTACAACATCCGTCAGCAGGTTCAGGTGAGCGATCTGATAATCGGCGCAGTATTGATTCCGGGCACCAAGGCTCCCTTCCTGGTAACCAAGGATATGCTCAAGACAATGAACCCGGGTACTGTGATGGTAGATGTTGCCGTTGACCAGGGTGGCTGCATTGAGACTACAGTTCCTTCTACCCATGATCATCCAACTTACGTGATAGATGAAGTCATTCATTATACAGTTGCCAATATGCCCGGAGCCGTACCGCGCACTTCCACTATTGCTCTGACCAATGCAACTCTGCCTTATGCAATAAGTTTAGCGACTCATGGCTGGAAAAAGGCCTGCATAGAAGACAAGGCATTGCGGAAAGGTCTCAATGTGGTGAACGGAAAAATTGTTTACAAAGGAGTTGCCGATGCCTGGGGTTTGCCTTATTTCCAGGTGGAAGAGGTGCTGCAATAATTACGAATTAAAAATTACAGATTAAAAATTATTTGATCTGCATAGAATAGAAGGTTGGGGAATTGAAGGACAGTAAAAGGTTCAGCGATTCCCTAATTTTATTTGTAAATCAATGATTATATTTATTGTATCATTGTCCATTGTCAACTTCCAATTGTCAATCATTCTTCTATGTGGACACAAGTCATTGATCCGTTTAGCAACATTGGTCTGTCAGCCCTGGTCGCGCTGATACCCATATTGTTCATTTTCTGGGCATTGATTATCCGGAAAATGAAAGGATATCTGGCAAGCTTGCTGGCCGTACTGGTCGCATTGACCATTGCCGTATTTATTTACAAAATGCCAATAAAACTGGCTCTTCTGTCTACTTCAAACGGCATACTTTATGGTTTGTTTCCTATCTGCTGGATCATCATTTCTGCCGTTTTCCTGTTCAACCTGACGGTTAAAAGCGGTCAGTTCGAAATCATCAGGCATTTTATGGCCACTATTACGTCCGACAGGAGGATACAGGCCCTGCTGATTGCTTTCTCTTTTGGATCATTCCTCGAAGGGACAGCCGGCTTCGGCGCTCCGGTCGCCATTACGGCTGCCATGCTTGTGGGTCTTGGCTTTAATCCTTTGTACGCCGCCGGAATCTGTTTGATCGCCAATACCGCTCCGGTTGCTTTCGGGTCCATCGGTATTCCCATCACGGTAGCATCACAGGTTTCAGGAATTCCGGAAATGGCTATTTCCCAGATGATTGGAAGAACCCTTCCACTTCTTTCCGCTTTTCTTCCTTTGTACATAGTGGTATTGATGTCGGGCTTCAAAAAAACAGTAGAGGTACTGCCTGCTGTGCTGGTTTCCGGATTCTCCTTTGCACTTTTGCAATGGTTCACCTCCAATGATCTTGGTCCGGCATTGCCGGATATTATTGCAGGAATTGGCTCCATCATTTGCCTGGTTGTATTGCTCAGATTCTGGAAACCCAAGTCAACCTGGCGATTTCCCAATGAACCTGTTCCTGTAATCATTGAGGGAAATACCTATTCTGCCGGAGAAATCATCAGGGCATGGTCGCCATTTATTTTGCTGACCATTCTTGTGATTGCCTGGGGCTTGCAACCTGTTAAGCAATTTTTCAACTCTGCCGGACTCCTTCAATTCGAAATGCCCGGCCTCCACAACATGATCGCAGACAAAAACCACCAGTTGCTGCCGCATATTTTCAGGTTCAATTATCTGTCGGCTGCCGGCACTTCGATATTCCTTGCAGCACTCATCGCCATTCCATTGGTAGGCTTAACTGCAAAGGAAGGGATTAAAATCTTTCGGGATACGCTTGGACAACTCAAGTTTTCAATCCTCACGGTTGTATCTGTATTGGGATTTGCTTACTGTCTGAATGACTCAGGAATCACCCTAACCTTGGCCGCAGCTCTGGCCAATACAGGATTTCTTTTCCCGTTTTTTGCCCCGATGCTTGGTTGGCTGGGGGTCTTCATCACCGGATCTGATACCTCTGCGAATGCCCTTTTCGGGAAACTTCAATCCGCCACCGCCTCTTCCATCGGAGTGGATCCGGTTATTACCGTCGCTGCCAATGCCTCGGGAGGCGTGGTAGGCAAAATGATCTCACCGCAATCCATTGCCGTAGCGGCTGCCGCAGGAAACCTCGTTGGCAAAGAATCAGACTTGTTCCGCTTCACCGTCAAACATAGTTTTATCATGCTCACTTTCATCTGTTTGATCGTGTTGGCACAGGCATATTTGTTCATAGGAATCATACCTCAGTATCAAATGTTGGCAACAGGTGTAAAAACCTTGCAACCAGATACTTTAACCGGTCCTGCCTACCTGCTTGCTCTGGGTCTGCTTCTTGCTTCATTTTTTGTGTTAATTAAACTAATCACTAGGAAAAAATAACAGACTATGCTAACAAGATTTCAATATGGAAGTAGCGAAATAATACTAAATCTTCCCGAAGATTGCCTGATGTACCAATCTGAGTACAAAAGTACCCGGGAGACCGCCTCGCAGTTACTGTTGGAATCCATTGCCCATCCTGTTGGCAGCAAATCTCTGGGTGAACTTCTTATCCCAAGGGAAAATGGCAATATCGTCATTGTTGTATCAGACATCACCCGACCCATCCCCTATTCGAAGTTTCTTCCGGAACTGATCGCCTATTTGCAATCAAACGGAGTGAAAAAGGAGGAAATTACCATCCTGGTTGCTACCGGGATGCATCGTGCCTCAACGCTGAAGGAGCGATTAAGCATGTTTGGCGAATTTGTTGCGAACAACTACCATATCATTGACCACCAGTGCGAAAACGAAGAGGAATTGCAGGAATTGCCCGGCCGCAGCTGGTCGGGTTCAAAAATCAGGTTGAACAAAAGTTATATCAATGCAGGTTTCCGAATTGTTACAGGTCTGGTGGAACCCCATTTTATGGCAGGCTTTTCAGGAGGAAGAAAAGCCATTTGTCCCGGACTGGTTTCCCTGGATGCGGTCCAGAAATTTCACGGATATCGGTTTTTGAGCCATCCGAACGCTTCCAGCGCGATTCTGGAGGATAATCCCTGTCATGAAGAAAACAGTTCCATCGCCAAATTGTGCCCACCTGATTTTACCATCAACGTGGTACTTGATAAACGCAAAAACATCAACAAAATAGTGTCTGGCGAGCTTTTTTCATCCCATCGGGAAACCGTGGATTATGTACGGGGAGCATGCTGTCCTGAGGTTTCAGAACTTGCTGATTTAGCGTTAACCTCCTGCGGGGGTTATCCTTTGGATGCCACATTTTACCAGTGCGTGAAAGGCCTCGTGAACTGTCTGCCTGCGCTGAAGAATCAGGGAGAGATCATCGCTTTCGGCGGAGATCGGAAGAGCACACGTCTGAACTCCAGT
>CAIUUO010000121.1 GCA_903902325.1 uncultured Bacteroidia bacterium | reverse complement strand
TGCAGACGCTTTCATGAAAACACATTTGAATGATGAAAATTTCCAGGGTGAAATTCAGGTGAGATTTGATGATTTTATTCAAAAGATATCTGTAATATAATTGTAATTCTTTTACTCATTGATTTAGGTTTGTTCCAACTAAATAATAAAATAGAATTATGGATAAAAAAACAATCCTTTCCTCCTTATGGATTCTTCTGACTGTGAATTACATTTTTTGTGATGTATTTACTTTAATGTATTCTGAACAACTTAAACAAATTATTACAGGCAAGGTAGGAGGTATCGTTATGACACAAGGCTTCTTGCTTACATTTGCTGTAATAATGGAAATCCCGATGGTTATGATATTTCTATCACGAATTCTGAAATTTGAAATCAACCGCATATTAAATATTATGGCAGGTACGATTTTGACACTCATTCAGACAGGGTCTCTTTTTGCCGGAACACCTTCACTGCATTATATCTTTTTTAGCTTCATTGAAATTGCAACCACATTATTCATTGTTTGGCTCTCTTTGAAGTGGAAAGATGCGGATACAAAGGTTACATGACAAAATATATATTCTGGTTGCAATGATTTCAAGTATTGCTGAATTATCAATGGTTTTGTGGTTATAAATTAAAGGGATAAAATCAAACAATGAATTAATATGAATTCCGGAGATTACAGACAAAATAATGTAATACAGACAGGGTTCTATTCGTCTATTATACTTACTGTTATTACTTTGATAACCTTTATTGCTGCCATGACTGCAATACCTCCGTCAGGACCTTATTGCCCGGCGAATTGTATGGAGTATCCTTTCAGTGATAGCCTGACTTATTACCCGAGGGATTATTACTGGATGTACTTTGCTATTTTCCAAATTATCACTTTCATTATTTTGATGATTTCCGTTTATTTTATAACTCCACCTGAGAAAAAAATATACAGTTTCATTGGGATCACTTTTGCGATGATTGCTTCAACTGTTTTGCTGGCAGATTATTTTATTCAGTTTGCAGTAGTTCCGATTAGCTTCATAAAAAGGGAGACAGATGGAATTGCTTTGCTATCTCAATATAACGGACATGGCATATTTATTGCTTTGGAAGAATTGGGCTATTTTATGATGAGCCTTGCATTCCTTTTTATTGCTCCTGCTTTCTTGTGGCGAATTAGGCTGGAAAGAGCAATTCGTTGGATTTTAACTTTACCGATTGTAGTTACAATTTTTGCTTTTGTATTCTACTCCATCAAATATGGAATAGACAGAAGCTATCGATTTGAGGTGGCTGCTATCACAGTCAATTGGTTGACCTTAATCATAATCGGTATTTTGGAAGGAATTTTCTTTCACAGGAAAAAAAAAATGAAAATATTGAGGTTTGAATTGAATATCAAAAACCAATTTTGAATCAAATGAAACGACCACGAGAAAATACTTCGCACACAGGAAAATGATTATTGGCGAGATCCATCTGGCAACTTAAAAACAAGACAATAAACGGATGAAACCTAGTTGAAATGGCTGACATTTTTTCACCGCAAACCCCTGAAGGGGCTTTTACATTCGCGCTATTATGAGCATTGGTGTAAATGTTTCGATGTTCTACAACGAAAAACCCATCATATTTGAACGGGCAAAGGCAATGCGTAATGAAATGACTTGGGCTGAAAAGGCCGTTTGGGGACTATTGAGTTCAAAAAAAATGTTGGGATATCGATTTAAAGCGCAACATCCAATAGATATTTTTATTGCTGATTTTTATTGCCATTAACTTAAATTAGTGATAGAAATTGATGGCGGAATTCATCGGTCCAAAGAACAGAAAGAGTATGATATTGGCCGGGAAGCAGAATTAGAACGCTTTGATATCAGGGTAATACGTTTTACAAATGACGAAGTCGAAAATGGCATTGAACAAATCAAAAAAGAAATTGAATTAACCTGTCAGGGTATAGATTTAGCACACCAAAATTGCCTTACGAAAGTCCCCTTCAGGGGATTTAGGGGTGAAAATAAAGGACATATAAGGAAGACAGACCATTAAAAAACAAAACATGAAAAAAATGAAACAAATCAATTTATCCACAAGTATTCTAATAATCCTCCTGGGATTCCTTGCAGTTGGCGCATTTCTGGGCGGATTGACATTTATTATCCGGCCGGATGGTTCTCTTTTTCAAATGCCTGTTGAACTGCTGGCTAATTCACCCTTTAAGAATTTTATGCTTCCAGGTATTATATTGTTTACATTCTTTGGAATCTTCCCCATTTTGGTAGTCTACCTACTGATTAAGAAACCTGAAAATAAATTTCTGAATAAGCTAAATTTGATCAATGACTATCATTTTTCATGGACTTTTGCCATTTACACCGGTATTGCTTTGATCATCTGGATCAATGTTCAGACCCTGATTTTGAATACTGTGAATATTCTTCATACTTTATACTCTACCCTTGGTATTATAATTATCTGTGTTGCATTGTTACCACAAACGCGAAAGAATTATAGAATCTAATTTATCTTCACAAGATGACAAAAGCAGAAGGCATGGAAAAAACTGGCAGATCTTATAATTCCGGGCAACTTAGGCTTTGGCCTGGAGTAGTTATTGTTGTTCTTCAATGGTTGATAAGATTTGTAATTCCCGCGGTCGTGCCTCATGGCATGTTAATTGGTATAGCAGGCGGACTTCTTGGCGTGATTGGTATTGCCGTATGGTGGATCTTCTTTAGCCGGGCTTCCGGAACTGAACGGTATGGTGCCATTTTCCTGATTATATTGTCCCTATTTGCAACTTCACTTTTGCTGGACAAGTCAATAGCTACGGCAAATATGGGCTTGATGTTTATCATCTACTCCACACCGGTCATGTGCTTTGCACTGGTCACATGGGCTGTCGCGACGCGAAATCTACCAAACCCTTTTCGCAGGGTGACGATGATATTGACAATTTTGTTGGCATCGGGGATTTGGACCCTGATTAGGACAAATGGAATGACCGGTGAAGGACATCATGAACTGGCTTTCCGATGGGCAAAGACAGATGAAGAGCGTCTACTTGCACAGTCAGTTAACGAAAAGAGTGAATTCGTCTCTGAGAAATCAAATGGAGGTTCTACACTGGGATGGTTTGGTTTCAGAGGTGCAAACCGGGATGGGGTTGTTCATGGTGTCAGAATCAGGACAGACTGGAAATCCAACCCACCTTTAGAGATTTGGAGCAGAGCTGTAGGCCCGGGTTGCTCTTCTATGGCTATTGCAGGCAATCTTCTTTATACTCAGGAACAACGAGGAGAGTTTGAGACAGTTTCCTGCTATGATTTGAAAAACGGCAAACCTGTATGGAAACACCAGGACAAGGCACGATTTTGGGACGCTCATGCGGGTGCAGGTCCGCGTTCGACCCCAACAATTGCCGGTAATCGGGTTTATACCCTCGGCGCAACAGGGATACTCAACGTTCTTGATACTGGCAATGGATCTGTAATATGGTCGCGTGATGCCGCAAGTGATACTGATATTAAACCGCCAAACTGGGGTTTTTCCGGTTCACCTCTGGTTCTTTCCGATATGGTGGTTGTAGCTCTTGCCGGTAAATTGGCAGCTTATGATCTTGCTACCGGAAAACCACGATGGTTTGGAGAAGATGGAGGATCAGGTTATAGTTCTCCCCAGTTGCTGAACATTAGTGGAGTTGCCCAGGTTCTGCTTATGAGTAAAGCCGGCGCCCTTAGTGTTGATCCGACATCGGGAAAAAAACTCTGGGAATATTATTGGCCAATTGAAGATCGGATATTGCAACCTGCGGTATTGGAAAATGGAGACCTTTTGCTTACCGAAGAGTACAAGAATATCCGTCGTGTTTCGGTTTCCCTGGAAGGTAAGGAATGGAAGACAAGGGATATCTGGACTTCGCAGGATTTGAAAAGCGTTTTCAATGATCATATAATCCATAAAGGATACTTGTACGGGTTCGATGGACCCTATATGGCATGTGTTGATCTTCGGGATGGGAAACGGATTTGGCGGGGTGATCGTTATCAGGGATATACCTTGCTTTTAGCCGACCAGGATATGATGCTGGTGCTAACAGAGAAGGGAGAGGTAGCGCTTGTATCTGCTTCTCCTGATGAATTTACCGAAATTTCAAAATTTCAGGCAATAAATGGCAAAACGTGGAACCATCCAGCTATTGCTGGAAATATACTGCTGGTTCGTAATGCTATGGAGATGGCAGCTTTTTTACTTCCATAATAAGGAATCATGCAGCTTAAAAAGCAATGAATTTCCCAAATCAGAATCCGTATTAGTTAAACACGCTATGAGCGGTTGTGGTTCTTCTCGGTCAAATATTTCTTAAAATTAGAACATGGCAGGTATGTTGTACTCAACTTCAGTAATCCTAAATTTTGCATAACTGAAATCTCCTTTTTGTAATCTCCACAATACTTCAAATTCAGTTGGTATAAGAACATTATTTAATTCCTTATAGTCGGATTCTTTGATAACCCAGGTTTCAATATTCTTCTCATCCATATACCGTTTTGTCTCCATCCCGGTAATCTCACCAATTTCGTTAAATGTAATATTAAAAAATAATGAAAGTCCATTATAGCTGTAGGTTAGTTTGGCAGTTGTAGTGTTAATTGGCCACCATTGAAGTCTTTCATCGGGTAAAAAATTGGTCGGATACAAAATACTTTCGCCAAGCCAACGAAGTAATTCGCCTTGATTGTATTGTTCGCCTTTGGCATTTACAATACCAAACAATGAGAAAAGTGAAACAATCAATCCCCCTTTATCACCTATATACATATCACGGGCTGTAAACACCGATGTTGTACCTTTCCAGATAAAGCCTGGCTTTTCGGTTGTTGCATATTGTTCTCCTTTTATACTCATCCAACCTTTGTTAAGACCAGCCTTAAAATGTCCGTCGTGTTTAATCCTGGCATAACTTATGTAGGGTTGTCCGTCTTTTAAAACGTGACTGAAATACCGTCTAACAGGTTCAGGCAAATTGCAAACTTCGGTCAATCTGACCACCTTCTGCCGATTTAAATTGACCATGTGTTGCTGATTCAAATTGACCACCTTCTGCCGGTGCAAATTGACCACCATGGTTACCCTCCAAAAAC
>CAIUUO010000120.1 GCA_903902325.1 uncultured Bacteroidia bacterium | reverse complement strand
GTGACAATTTCACCAACTCTTCAGTAGTTACTTTGTTGTACGTTTTGTTTGGATCGCGTCTTTCGAGACGAGACATGGATGCCTTGGCCAATTGGGTTTCCAAAGCCATCACTTTCTGTGCATTCTGCGTAGAATTGGCTTCGTCATATCCGATCAGTTTGAACATGGTAGTCATGTAGGCTACATATTTGGCGCGAAGATCAGCAGACCTCGGGTCCTCTTTCAGGTAATAATCCCTGTCGGGCATACCCATGCCTCCCTGTGTAAGTTGTGCAATGACCATGGAGCTGTTGCGGGCATCGGCAGAGCCATATATACCAAATAAGGGTGACATTCCGTTTTGATGAAAACGGCTGATGGCCTGTTGCACACCGTCAACACTGGAGATTTGATCAATCTCTTTCAGAAAAGGAGCAATAGGTTCAAAACCCATTTTCTCAATTTTCACGGTATCCATACCTGAATTAAACAGGGTGGCAATCTTATCAGGGATAGATCCCTTCGGATTGTTGGAGGCGGCAGTAACTTTCACCAAATCATTGATCTGACTCTCGGCAACCTCAGCAAGTTTGTCGAACGAACCAAACCGTCCGCGGTCAGCAGGCAAAGGATTCAACTTTTTCCATCCGCCATTGGCATAGGTGTCGAAATCGTTTCCGGGGATCACTGTCTTGTCGAGATTGGCAGCATCGATGGCAGGAACCTTCGGCTGCGATGCTTTTTTGCCTTCTGTGCAGGAGATTGAAATGGCTGCAAGCATACAAAATGAAATTGAAATGACTACTAAATTTTTCTTCATGATTTTGAATCTGTGTTTAAGTTTCCAAAGATATTTATTTTTAATAAATTGCGTGATGATTGCACCTTCATTGCGGTATAACAGGCTATTAGACTAAATTGGAACCAAATAGTTACACGGCAGACAAATAAATAGAAAGCGAAATATGAAAAAATCTATTCTTCAGTCTATTATGCAATATTTGTTGTTCGCTGCAACCTGTATTGTCCCATTATCCGGCAACTGTCAGCAGGAATTGACGGCAACAGAAATCGCCACAAAGGCTTACGAAAGGATGAAAGGAGAATCTTCCGGGTACAGCGCCATGAACATGGAGATCATCCGTCCTACCTGGAACAGGAAGATCTCCTTCAAAAGCTGGAGTAAAACTACCGAACTCTCCCTTTCGCTGGTGATCGCGCCAAAAAAAGAAGAAGGACAGACCTTCCTGAAACGTGGCAAGGATATGTGGAACTGGAACCCGACCATCAACAGGATGATTAAATTACCACCGTCCATGATGTCCCAGGGTTGGATGGGTTCAGACTTCACCAATGACGACCTGCTGAATGAGGCCTCCATCGTAACGGACTACCATCATAAGCTGGCCGGAAATGAAAAAATTGAGGGAAAGGATTGCTCCATCATTGAACTGGAACCGAAGGAAAACGCAGCAGTCGTCTGGGGAAAAGTCATCATGTGGATCTCAAAGGGAGATTTTCTTCAGATGAAAACAGAATTTTACGATGAGGAGAACAAATTGATCAAAAGCCAGTTTGCATTCGACATCAAAAAAATGGGAGGAAGGGTAATTCCTACCCGAATCGAGTTGATTCCGGCTGACAAACCTGGGAACAAAACTGTAGTCACCCTGGAAAGTATTGAATTCAACATACCGATTGCTGACCAGTTTTTCTCACAGCAGAATATGAAGGCGGTGAAGTGAGGGAAAGACGGATGGACTGAGAGACGTAAAGACTAATGGACGTGGAGACTAGGGGACTAGGAGAAAATGTGATGAGACATAAGAGACAAGATATTGATCGGCGTGAAGCTAATAGCAAAGAGCTAAAGGCTAAAAGCTTTTAGCTTGAATACCAATCAAATGCGTAAATAAACCGGTATGGGAACTTTTCTGAAGATTGCATGGAGGAATGTGTGGAGGAACAAAACCAGGACCTTGCTTACGCTGGGGGTACTTTTCATATCTGTTTTCCTTGCCATTGTCATGACTTCAGAAGAAGACGGCACTTATGGGAAAATCATCGAGGATGTCATCGACATGACGGGCCATTTGCAGATTCAGGACAAGGAGTACCAGGATAACAGGAGTATTAACCAGGGACTAATCCTGGATTCGACCCTTCTGAATAAAATTAGGAATACGGCACATGTCAGACAGGTGACGGCGCACCTCGAGTCTTTTGCCCTTGCCTCCTGCCGGGAAATGACAAGGGGAGTGGTTGTGGTTGGAATAGTTCCCTCTGAAGAAGAGAGTTTTGCAGGATTTAAGCAGAAATACCTCAAACAGACGAAAGCGCAAGGCAAATACCTGGAAGACCAGGATGATGGAGTTTTTCTGGGTGAGAAACTTGCTGCCTATCTCCGGATTGGCATAAATGATACATTGGTACTGATTTCACAGGGATACCACGGGGCTTCTGCGGCCGGGCTATTCCCCGTAAGAGGCACCATCAGGCTGCCATCCATCGAGTTGGAAAGCAGGATAATATACATGAGCCGTGATGCCGCCGAAAAATTCTACGGAGCCACAGGACTGGTCACTTCAGTCCTTATCAAGGCAGATGACGAAAACAATTTAAAACAGGTAAGAAAAGAGCTAACGCCTGTTTTGCCACCAGGAACCTGCCTAAGGAGCTGGCAAGAGATCCAACCGGAGATTGTCCAGCTAATCGACGGCAAACTTGCAGGCGGCAAATTTGTCAAGGGTATCTTCTACATGATCCTTACCTTTATCATTTTCAGTACCATGGTGATGATGATGTATGAGCGGAGAAAGGAGTTCGGCATCATGGCAGCCATAGGCATGCAAAAGAGCAGTCTGTCGATCGTCGTATTCCTTGAAATCATCATGATTTCGATACTTGGAACCATTATCGGTCTTGCAGCAGGATACTTTCTTGCCTCGTGGCTCTTTATCCACCCGATCGCACTGAAGGGTGAGATGGCCAAATCAATTGAAGAATACGGCTTTGAACCATTCATTTTCTTTTCAAAAAATGTGGAAATATTTTACTGGCAACCCGTCGTTGTTTTTTGCCTGACACTTGTCATTTATATTTTCCCATTGATATCCATCAGAAGGCTGAAGATTATCAATGCCATCCGGGTTTAATTTTTGCAAATACAGGAACTCAAATGAACATCTTGCTCAATATAGCCTGGAAAAATATCTGGCGGAACCGTTTCAGGAGCCTTATCATCATGAGCGCTACCACTCTGGGAATATTTGCCGGATTACTGATCATTTCATTTACCAAAGGGATGACCGAACAGCGGATCTCCAACGCGTTGAACACCGAAGTTTCTCATTTACAAATCCACAGACCCCAGTTTATCATTCAGGATGACATTACCTTGCTGATTCACTCATCCGACTCTATCGAAAAAGTCTTAAGGGGGAACGAACAGATTACTGGCTATTCTTCCAGGATCCTGCTCAATTCAATCATTTCCTCCGCTGAGACAGGAACCAACGCCAAAGTAAAAGGGATTGATCCTGAAAAGGAAAAACAGGTAACTGACCTATACAAACACATTACCCAGGGCAGCTATTTCGTAGCTGACAGGTTGAATCCGGTTGTGATTGGGGAGAAATTGGCTGCCAAACTTAAAGTTAAACTCAATTCAAAGATCGTATTGCAGATCCAGGATCTCCAGGGCAATATCACTCCTGCAGCATTCAGGGTTTCAGGTATTTACAAAACCGAAAACCTCGCCTATGATGAAGTCAATGTCTTCGTTCTTAAGAAAGACCTTAGGAGACTTACCGGGATTGATTCTACTTCTGTCCATGAGATTGCCATCTTTTTAAAGAACTATCAGCAAGCAAAAAAAGTACAAGCCGATCTGAAAACCCAGTTACCAGGATTGGAAATCTTAACATGGAAAGAACTGGACGCCCTGCTGAGCTACATGAGTGACATCATGGACCAATATCTGTATTTCGTCATGATCGTGATCCTTCTCGCACTGATATTCGGCATCGTCAATACCATGATGATGTCGATCCTCGAAAGGGTCAAGGAACTTGGGATGCTGATGGCGATCGGAATGAGCAGGCAGCGGATTGTAAGAATGATCCTATATGAAACGGTACTGCTTACTTTGACAGGAGCATTTTTTGGTATTTTAATCGGGACGCTTTTCGTCAGTTACTACCACAAACATGGTATAGATCTTTCCCTATGGAGCAAGGGCATGGGGCAATATGGTTTCGCAACAACAGTGTACACTTCCATTCAACCGTCGTACATTGCCGAAATCGTGATGCTGGTCATCATGACAGGATTTTTGGCAGCCATTTTTCCTGTTTGGAAGGCCATCAGGATGAAACCTGTTGAAGCGCTCAAGGCGGATAACTGACAATTCGACAATGAGACAATTCGACGATTCGACAATTTGAAAATGAGAAGATGTGCTGATTTGATGATGTGTTGATGATTTAATTCGACAATGTGTTGATTCGATAATTCGACAATGTGGAAATTGGAAAATATGAAAATTCATAGACTCTAAGGTTTAGCCACGTAGTGGCGGCATATTGGTAGCCAGGGGTGTAGCGCAGCGAAACCCCTGGTAAGAATTGGAGGGAGGTCACCGTCCGCGGTAGCATTAAGAATAAAGCAATCTGATTGTTTCGGACGGAATAGGGCATATGATGTAAGAAGAGTATGATGGAAAGGCAAGTGAAGAATCGGTTGGACAAATGAAATAAAAAATAGGAACAATCAAAATATGAAAATAATTGAGGTTAAAGAGGTGGTCAAGGTATATGACGAAAAGAGTGCAAATCCGGTAACGGCTGTGAACGGGATTTCGCTGCAATTTGAACAGGGCGAATTTACGGCCATTGTTGGACCATCAGGTTCGGGCAAAACCACCTTGCTGAATATGATTGGCGGACTTGATGAGCCAACATCAGGGCAAATCCTGGTGCAGGATGTTGACATCTGGAAACTTAGTTCCTCCGGATTGACAGATTTCAGGCTTCACAACATAGGTTTCATTTTCCAGGCATATAACCTGATTCCGGTTCTGACAGCCAGGGAAAATGTTGAATTTATTCTGCAATTGCAGGGGAAATCAAGAAGCGAAAGGGAGAAGAGGGGCCTTGAATTACTGAGGGCAGTTGGGTTGGAAGAGAAGAAGAACAACAGACCTTCTAAACTTTCAGGAGGGCAGCAGCAAAGGGTGGCAGTTGCCAGAGCGCTTGCCTCCAGACCAAAATTCATTCTGGCCGATGAACCTACCGCCAACCTCGACTCAAAATCTGCCGGAAACCTGCTGGATATCATGGAGAAATTGAACATTGAAGAGCAAATCACGTTTATTTTTTCCACCCACGACCCCAGGGTGATGAACAAGGCCAGAAGGGTGATCCTGATCGAAGACGGTAAAATCACAAAGGACGAAACAAAATGATGACAGTCCGTACCGTAGAAATTGACAATTGACAATTGACAATTGACAATGAAGTAAATAGTGAATTACTGAATTATATAAAGGTGGGATTACGACGTAATATATTACTCATTGTTTTCCAGGTATGCATTCTGTTGCTATTGCATTCTTCAGGAATTGCTCAGGAAGCGTCTAGGGATTCTGTCGGAGTCGTACAACCAGGAAAAACAAGCGTGAACGGCTACTTTTCGGATCTTGTTTCACCGCAATACAATAATTTCCTGGCTCAATGGAAGACTACCAATTACCTGAACCAGCGGCTAAATTTCAACTGGACACCATCCCGCCACTTCACCTTCATAGCCCAGCTCAGGAGCCGGTTAATATATAACCAGACGGGTACTGACACTTCCTTCATCAATATACACGATGGTTTTGTGTGGCAGAAAAACAAAAACTATTTCAACACCAATTTCGACAGGTTCAACCTTAAATTCACCCAGGGAAAGTTTGAAATAACCGCAGGGCGTCAGCGTATCAATTGGGGACAGTCGTTCGTATGGAATCCCAACGATATTTTCAACTCCTACTCCTATTTCGATTTTGACTACATCGAGCGCCCCGGGTCTGATGCCATGAGGCTTCAGTATTACAATTCTTTTACATCCAGTACCGAACTGGCCATGAAAATTGACAGGTTCAATAAAATAACAGCAGCCGGGTTGTACCGTTTCAACCATTCAGGCTGGGACTACCAATTCCTGGGCGGACTGCTGAGCAGTGAGGACGCGGTTGTTGGGGCGGGATTCACAGGCAACATCAAATCTTTGAGCATTTACGGGGAAGGCAGCTATTTCAGACCGCTAAAAAATTTCGCAGATACCACTGCCCTCGCCATGCTAGACCTGGGATGCAGCAAGACCTTCGGCAATAGTCTGAGTTTGCAATTCGAAGGATTGTATGTAAGCAAGGAGATGAATATCAACAGCCTGTTCAATTTTTTCCAGACTACGCTGGATGTTCGTAAAATTGCCTTTGCCAAAATCAACCTCTTCGGAAGCATTTCCTACCCGCTGACTCCGCTGATCAACGGCTCCCTTGCATTGATGTGGTTTCCGGATACGGGAGGTATCAACGGATTTTATACAGGCCCCTCGTTTGATTTTTCGCTGGGGAACAACTTGGGATTGTCACTGATAGCACAGTATTTCAACGGAAATTTCCCGGATGCCGTGTCCCAAAAACTACAAAAGCAGGCTCTGATGCTTGGGTTTGTCAGGCTGAAATGGAACTTCTGAGAAACGGGTGCGGCGAATTCCGATTCGCCGATAAGTGAAGGTGGTGAATCGGAATTCGCCATACCCGATCACTGAAATCCAAAATCGCTGCACATCAAAAACGGCGAATCGGAATTCGCCGCACCCGATCGCAAATATCATTATTTCAGGCCGCTTGCAACAACCGCTTCGACTTCTTCAGGATTAATCGGAATGCGGTTACCCAGAAGCCTGGCACCGGTCTCCGTCACAAGGGTATCATCTTCCAGTCGGATTCCGCCAAAACCAATATAATCCCTGACCTTTGCGAAATTGATGAAACCTGCATTGATTTGTTCCTTCTCCCATTTTTCGATCAGCGCGGGAATAAAATAGATTCCAGGTTCGTTGGTGATCACAAATCCGGGTTGCAAGCGACGCCCAAGCCGAAGATAAGCCGTTCCAAACTGATCGATCGGACGTATTTCATCATCATAACCCACATGAATCTGGCCGTAATCCTCCATATCGTGCACATCGAGGCCCATCATGTGCCCAAGTCCATGAGGAAAGAAAAGGGCATGCGCCCCGCTGGCAACTGCTTCATCCACATCGCCTTTCATCAGGCCGAGTTCTTTCAACCCTGAAGCAATTACCCTGGCAGTCTCCAGGTGAACTGATTGGTAGGTAACGCCTGGTTTGGTCAGCGAAAAGGCCTTGTTGTTGGCAGCAAGAACTATGTTGTAGATATCAAGTTGTTTTGGACTGAACTTCCCTCCTACCGGGATCGTACGGGTAAAATCGGAAGCATAATGTCCGTTGGATTCTGCTCCGGCATCCACAATCATCAGCCGCCCTGATTGCAGGGTAAATGAATGGTGGTGGTTGTGCAAGGTCTCGCCATTTTGTGTTAAAATGGTCGGGAATGAGGTTCCAGCCCCTTTGGACAGCGCAATGCCTTCAATCAATCCGGCAATTTGCTGCTCAGTGATACCCGGCTGAGCCATTTTCATGGCAGTCACATGCATCTCATATCCAATGGCGCAGGCGCGTTCGATTTCTGCAATTTCTTCGGCATCCTTCAGTGAACGCATAGCCACAATAGCATGGATCAGCGCCATGGATGCATATTGTTTCAGCTTGCATGTTTTGATGCCCAGCAAACTGCTCAACTGGATCATGTTATCCGCCCGGTAAGGTGGCAAAAAATGGACTTTTCTTCCGGCCTTGATGGCTCGCTCGATGGTTTGACCGAGTTTGTCCATCGGGGCAGTAATATCCACGCCAACTGAAAAAGCTTGCTCAGCAACCGATTTCTGCGGACCCATCCAGATAATGTCTTCTATCTCGATGTCATTGGCATAAAGCAGGTCATGGTTGCTGTCCACATCAATTACTCCGAACATTCCCGACAGATCCAATCCAAAAAAATAGAGGAAGGTACTGTCCTGCCTGAAATGGTAGGTGTTTTCGGGATAATTCATGGGTGACTCCTGGTTGCCCGGAATGAGAATCAGTCCGGATCCGATCTTCTGACGAAGAAAAGATCGCCTTTGTATGTAAGTTTCTTTGGAAAACATGTACTGATAATTAGAAAGTTATGAATTACAATAAAATTTTGGAATTTCGATTTTCGATTTTGGATTTACGCTACTAGCAAAATTGTTATAAGATTTTGTGGAATACTAATAATAATCCATTTTCTGAAGAAAGTATGGATTTTTTGCCACAAATTGATTTAAGATTG
>CAIUUO010000119.1 GCA_903902325.1 uncultured Bacteroidia bacterium | reverse complement strand
TTAATGGCAAGCACACTTCTGATTTTGTTTCTGGCAATAGCGGGTTTTTTTGATAGTCAGGGTCTTTGTTTGTATCGTTAACGATCCTTAATTCTTTTTGCGCGCTAACAAAGCCCACGATGGATTTAGAGCCAATTCCAAATTTTAGCCCGGAGCGTTTTAATTGCTGCCCTATTGCGCCGGAGGCTTCCCGCAGTATCAAAAATTCACCGCCTGTGTCAACCAGGAAAACGCCCGCGTGATAAAAGTTAAACTTATCATGTAAAAGTGTGACAGCTTGTTGTAAAAAATCATCAATAATCAGAGAACCTGAGATTTCCCTTGAAATTTGGGCAACGGTCTGGAGTTCCAGGGTGTTTCTGCGGGCATCTTCAAGCAATCGGATATTGTTAATGGCTCCTGCAACTTGTGAGGACAAAGCAATCAGCATGCGCAGATCATCTTGATTAAAACGTTTCTCAGTTTCCAAATCCTGGACAACCAGTGCGCCAATGGCCCGGCTGGCAACTACGAGAGGGCACCCCAGCCAGGATTTAGCAGGCTTTCCTACAATTTTGGCTCCCAGGGCATTTAAATGACGTTCAGTATCCACTACAAACATCAATGGCTGTTGTGTGCGTAACAGTACTGAGATGACACCTTCGCCGAGAGGGAATGGGTCTATGGATTTAACCTCTCCATCTTCGAACACATAGGGAAGCTCGATAGTTTCATTTTTTGAGTTAAACAGGGCGATTGAGAAATTTACATCCCCGAATGCGATATTGATTCGCTCATGCAATGTTTTGAATAGGCTGTTTAGATCATTAAGGTTTGTAATCAGATGGCTTGCTTCGGCGATGATCTCGAGTTCATTTAATCGTTGAATGGCATTCTTTTTTGCGGAGAGGGATTTATACGTTATTGGAATTATTTCGGCCAATCGATAGAGGGGATCCAAGGTTTCCATCGTCAGGGTAGTATCTGTGTCGGTTCCAATCAGTATAAGAGCCTCGAGCGTATCGTCCTGAACAACGGGCACAATTGCGAGTTGGCTGCATTTTAAATCAGCAAAAACCTTGTTTAATCTGGAAGGCAGACTGGAGTTCTCAATTTGCGTAAATCGCATTTCGCGCACTAAGAGCTTTTCCAATTCAGCAGGTGTAATCACTATTTTTTCTAAATTGGGCTTTGAGGGTGATGGGGTATTAAAAAATTTACATTCCAGCTTATCTTCATTGACAATGTAATATGCGCTCACAAATGGGTAGATTGCAAGCGAATTTTGAATACTTCGCAGAATATCATCTTCGGTTTTTGCCTGAAAAAAAGCATAGTTCGCAAGATGCATTTTGTTCAAGGTTTGAATATTCAATTGTGGCAATTGGATATCGTTCATGGCTCGCTCTCACGAAAATTGAAAAAAAAGCGAGGGGTCACCTAAAGGTGAAGAGCCCTCGCTTCATCCAGACATCATCGGTCGTTGTATGACATTTCCCAAACAGATTCTCCTTTGAGAATCCTACGAATTTGTTCCGGAAACCGGTCTGGATCAAGCGGTTTTCCAAGAAAGCCATTGAAGCCAGCCGCGCGAGCTTTATTTATTTGTTCCTGGCTGGCTTCTGCGGTAACGGCGATAATGGGTACCGATTTCAAACGATCTGAAAGTCGAATTTTTCTCAATGCGCTGTAGCCATCTTCGTAAGGTAGGCGAATATCCATTAGGATTAGATCCAACCTGCTCAAGGTGTCAGCGTATTGGACAACCTCGTATCCGGATGTTTTCCACTCACAGTGTATCCCCATAAAGCCCAAAAGACGGGCAATCAATACAAAATTGGAAACGTTGTCTTCAACGACCAGAATAGTTGCATCGGTTGGAATTGAAGATTTACGATATGTTTCCCCTGGTAATGGGTTGGTTGAATTCGCATCCAATGGGTTCATGCTTTCATCTCTTCATAAAACGATCAATTTGATCGGCTATCATATCGATGTCAATAGGTTTTTGAATGTAACCATCGCAACCAGCCTCAAGAGATTTTTCTCGATCTCCCTTTAATACATTAGCAGTGATTGCAATGATTGGAACTGTCTTCATGCCTGGAATTAATCGGATATTGGCAGTGAGATGATAACCATCCATCTCGGGTAAATTAATATCCATCAATATCAGGTCTGGATGGATGTTTTGAAGTACATCCAGGGCTTTTGTTGCGCTTTCAGCT
>CAIUUO010000118.1 GCA_903902325.1 uncultured Bacteroidia bacterium | reverse complement strand
GCAAATCCAACAATAACCAGCAACAAAACAACCGATGGCACTGGTATCGGCGTTTTTTCTAGCTCAATAGCAGGATTGACTCCCAACACGACATATAATATCAGGGCTTATGCAACCAATAGTGCTGGCACTGCGTATGGAAGTAATATTTCGTTTACAACGAATTCTGTTCAGGCTCAAATTCCAACAATAACTACTACTGCAGCCAATTCCATAACAACAACCTCAGCAAAAAGTGGAGGTAACATTTCTTCAGATGGAGGAGCAGCACTAACAGCCAAAGGAGTTTGTTGGAGTACCACTGCAAATCCAACAATATCCAACAACAAAACAACCGATGGCACTGGTATCGGCAGTTTCTCAAGCTCAATATCAGGCTTGACTCCCAACACAACGTACAATATCAGGGCTTATGCAACCAATAGTATCGGCACGGCATATGGAAGTAATCTTTCTTTTACAACGGGTTCTGTTCAAATTCCAACAATAACTACTACAGCGGCCACTTCCATAACAACAACTTCCGCAACGACTGGAGGTAATATTTCTTCAGATGGGGGAGCCGCAGTAACAGCCAAAGGGGTTTGTTGGAGTACCTCTCAAAACCCAACGACATCGAATTCTAAAACTTTGGATGGAACAGGAACAGGTAGCTTTACGAGTTCTATTTCAGGTTTAGCTCCCAACACAACATACTACGTCAGGTCATTTGCGACTAACAGCTCAGGAACAGCTTATGGAAATCAAATTGCATTTCAAACAATTTTATCATCTCAAACAACTATTAGTTTCAACTCCTACAATAGTAGTCCGCAAAATTCATCAGTAATTTCTATAAATGACTGGCATTATGTAGTATTAACCAAAGCTTCAGATAGAACGGGCAAATTGTATGTCGATGGCGGTCTCGTAATAACTGATCAATACAGCACAAATGCATTTAGTTGGAGTACATTATACTTAGGCGCTAGCTTATTTACCTCATTTAGTGACTTTTTCAAAGGATGGTTAGATGAAATTAGGATCTCAAATATCGTAAGAAGTAGTTCAGAAATAATGACTAGTTTCCAGTTAAATTCACCATTTTCTAAGGATGCAAACACTATAGCATTATGGCATTTTGATGAAAGTAGTGGTAGTAATTATGTAAACCAAGTTAGCGGAACCAGTTCAGGCCAAAAATTTGGAAACTCGATATTCACAACTGGGAAATTTGGCAATTCCATATATTTTGATGGAATAAACAGTTATTCCAACTGCAATTTTGATTTACCTGAGAATAATGTAACAATAGAATTTTGGATCAAGATTGACGGACAACAAAAAAGTACAGTTATTCAGCCATATGGTATGTATAGTGGAAATATCTCCATAGGTCATTAATGGAGAAAACAGTCCAATTATCTTAGTGCCGATTTGGGAGTGACCATCTTTATTTCCTTACGATCAATAAAGTGAGCTAATCAAGGTAAAACTGCCAAAGCTGATCAAGTGGATCGGCGTGTCCTATCAACCATTTGAGATAATGGTCTATTCATCAATCTGAACCCTACCTCTCAAAATAATTTCGAAACAACCTACCATCAGCGGTGATCATAAATGACAACTTTCCCCGTGAAGTGTGAAAATGTATTCTGGGGAGAAGGGTGGGAATTACCACCGACTTTGCTTGAACTGTCCAATTAATGATGGTGTTCATTCAATTTTAATAGAAAATAAAAACCCGTGCGATCTGCACGGGTTTCCTGTGAAAATTTGTTTTAGGTAAATGCTCTCAACAAACCAACTATTGCTTTGATTAATAATGCAATAGAAGTAAAAAACCTTGAAAGAATAGTAAGCCATTGCTTCATACGCAAATAATTTTATTTTGGTCTGACCCTATTGCATTCAAAATAAATTTGTATTTTTGAGGTACTCAATCACAAAAATACCACCGGGTCATTCCGGTTAATAATTAGCCAGATGCAATTCTGGCTTTTTACATTATATCCAAAGATACGGCCTTTAACTATTCATAATACCGATTTTTAGTGCCTTGAAAAATAAATCTATCAACTTGTAAGTGTTAATTTGCTTATATATAGATAGATAAATTGAAAATACGACCAAAAAGTGCAGAAAAATATTTTAAATGTTCACTTTCGAAATCCTGTAAAGTTTACTATGTGTTGATTATTAGGAAGATAGATTATTGGAGATAATCAGGAGTGACCCTGTCTTTCCTTTGATGTTAATAACTTTTCCGAGGTTTTAGAATTTCCCTCTAAAATTCGAATCATAATTATTGAAATTTTCAACTTGAGTGGCATCGAATGGAACTTATACTCTTAAAGTTATCTTGATAAATCTTACAGAAATTCCAAGGCCCTAATTAGTGATTCGAAACAGGTCATTTTTCCCAAAACTTGGCGTGAACTTGGCGTGTCAAAAAAAAGACACCCACAAAATATTTGTAAGTGTCTGATTTCCAGCGTGACCCCGGAGAGACTCGAACCCCCAACCTTCTGATCCGTAGTCAGATGCTCTATCCATTAAGCTACAGGGCCATTGGCGTGCAAACGCGGGGACAAAGGAAAGAATTTTTTTTGGAATTCTACGATAGGGGTAGCGTTTTTTTCTGTTGGAAAGTTGAGAAAGACGATGAAAGACTGGGGGACTAAGGGACTTGGGGACTTAGAGAACGCAATATATCGTTTCTGGTACTGATTTAGGGTTACCAAAAAACAAATGAAAATTGGGGGAATCAATAATTGCCGCAGAATAAAAAATCCTGTTTTTCAAGCAAATTTGCGGATAAACAACTCTCCTAGTCCCCTGGTCCCCCAGTCTCTTCGTCTGAAAGTCCAGATTTCAATAGATGTACAAAAATTCGCTTGCCATCAATGTTAAGGTTATGTGAATTATCACTAAATTTAGGGTAAAGAAGGAAGGGCTAACTAGCTAAATTTTCTAATATTGGTACGCCAAACTGGGATGCTATATGACTGAACGAGAATATCTCAGATATACATTATAGTTACATAATTGCATACATGCTTTCATGAAGCAAATGTGATAGTTGTGTCCGTTCGAACTGAAGATGTTTTGTATTAACAGTATTATTTAACCGCTTTTATTATGAGTAAATACCTCTATTTGTCTGTTACCCCGGAAGCATTGATTGCTTCCATGCTACCCCCAGCCGAGTTTGGGGAATACATGGCTACGGGAACCAAAAAAAGCAACAAAGGCCAGATGATCTTCTTTGAAGTGGACCTGGAGCAGGTCAAAGATCTGGTTGACATGAATTACATTGAAAAGAATTGTGTGCGTCATCCGGAAGGTACTCCGAAACACTCGGTTTATCTTTCCGTTTACCGTGTGCTCGAAACCATCCCGCTAAAGGCCTTGAAGAGCCTTTATCTTACCACCGACAACGGGATTGTCCTTGAGTTGCCACCGACGCCTTACGACCAATCATGTGAAGAGAAAGAGACATTGCACCTGTACCAGGAACTTTGTCCGGTATCCCCGCAAGTAGTAAGCGACTTCTGTCCGGCAGCGTTTGTGAAAGCCCTGACAGACGGTTCCCGTCAGTTCAAATTGCCTAAACTTTTCTTTGTGGAAATGAAACTGGGTGAACTGGCCAGCAATCCGGCCACCGGCTCAGCTGAACATCTCCCATATACCCAATTACGGCACTTGCGTGATTGCCTTCTGGCACTTTCCGGGTACGAAAAGAGAATGAAAACGGTGGTTCGCTCGTACAACGGGTCGCTGCTTTACCGCACGATTGGTACGGGTTTCTATGTGGGATCCGTCGACGAAATGATCTATTACCGTTATCCTTCCATGACAGAACTGGAAGAACTCAATTACGACTTTTTAGCCACTTTGTAATATTCTAACAACTTAAAATAGATTTATATGACAAGTTTACCAGGTGCGAGTTCCTTTGAAGTAATCGCAATTTGGATTGTATTGGCAATCGCATTTTTCGGATTGGGGTACGCCCTACTGCTGCGGAAACAGGTGATGGCCTGCGATACAGGAACCCCCAAGATGCAGGAAGTGTGGGGCGCTATCAGTGAAGGCGCCAACGCTTATCTGAAAAGGCAATTGAAAACCATTATTCCGCTTATTTTTGTTTTTACCATCGTTTTGTTTTTCTCCGTGTACATCGTCCCGCCCACGGAATCCT
Organism: uncultured Bacteroidia bacterium; assembly: GCA_903902325.1. Classification (GTDB taxonomy): domain Bacteria; phylum Bacteroidota; class Bacteroidia; order Bacteroidales; family Prolixibacteraceae; genus CAINVV01. The sequence goes on along the minus strand of CAIUUO010000118.1, from coordinate 8,649 downwards.
CGAAGCTGCGTTTTGTAGGATATTCTGATGAATCGTTGAAATTGATCATTGGTTTCGGACGCGCGCTCGCTTTCGTTATGGGAGCCGTTTTTTCGCTGATGGTTGGACAATTTGGCATGCGCATGGCCGTTCAGGCCAATGTACGGGTGGCTTCCGCTTCCCGCCGCAGTTTTGGCGAGGCCTTGAAAATCGCTTACCGTGCCGGTACCGTAACCGGAATGCTGACCGACGGATTGGGTCTTCTTGGTGGAACACTTATTTTTATCATCTTTGGTGTCGCCTCTCCGGATACCCTTCTGGGATTCGGTTTTGGTGGTACGCTGCTTGCCCTGTTCATGCGTGTCGGCGGAGGAATATACACTAAAGCTGCTGACGTAGGCGCCGACCTGGTTGGTAAAGTGGAAGCCGGCTTGCCGGAAGATGACGAGCGGAATGCCGCAGTTATCGCCGACCTCGTTGGTGACAACGTAGGCGACTGCGCCGGTATGGCTGCCGATATCTTCGAATCGTATGAGGTGACCATTGTCTCTACCTTGATATTGGGGGTTGTACTTTTCATGTCTACCCACGAACTATCGTGGATCATCTTCCCGCTTCTCGTCCGTGGTATCGGAGTGCTCTCTTCAATCGTTGGAACATATCTCGTTAAAGGAGAAAAAGATCCAAAATCACACAATGCCTTAAAAGCCATCAACAAAGGTTTTTACACCTCTGCAGCCATCAGTATCGTTATGTTTGGTGCTGTTTCCTATTTCTACCTGCACGACTGGAGATCTTTCCTTTCAGTAGTGATGGGTATCATCCTGGCCATTGTACTGGATGAAATAACCAAACATTTCACAGATGGCAACTACCATCCTGTAAAGGACATTGCCAGGAACGCGAAAACAGGTTCTGCAACTTTGTTGCTCAAGGGTTTAGCCTATGGTTTCGAAGTCGCCGTTTGGCAGACTATTGTAATTGCGCTGACCATTCTTTCTGCCGTCATCATATACAACGGCATGCCGCTCGTTTATGTTCTTTACGGTGTAGCCATGACCGGTATCGGTATGCTGACCCTGACAGGTAATAACGTAGCGATGGACGCTTTCGGCCCGATTGCAGACAACGCCAACGGAGTAGGAGAATTGTCCCACCTCGACAAGGATGCCCGCAAGATCATGGATTCACTTGATTCTACAGGAAATACAACCAAAGCCATCACCAAGGGTGTGGCCATCGGTTCTGCAGTAATCGCGGCTGTTGCATTGTTCGGATCATTCATTACCGATGTCAGCAATGTACAGATTCAACTCGGCTTCGAAAAAAGCCAGCAATTAATGGAAACTGGTATCAGAATCTCCATGCCGATGGTATTCATCGGTATGCTGATTGGCGGTACCATTCCATGGTTATTTTCTTCGCTGACCATCAACGCGGTAACCCGTGCTGCAGCGATGATCGTTGAGGAAGTTCGTCGTCAGTTCAGGATTCCAGGAATCATCGAACGTACGGTTAAGCCGGATTATCAAAGGGCTGTCGATATTTGCACCGTTGCGGCTCAGAAGGAACTTATTCCTTTGGCATTGATTGCAGTTCTTTCTCCGATCCTGGTTGGAAGTTTACTCGGTGTTGAGGCGCTGGGCGGATTCCTGGGTGGAGTTATTTTGTCCGGACAATTGCTGGCGGTCTTTATGGCAGGTTCAGGCGGTGCCTGGGATAATGCCAAGAAAACCATTGAAGACGGTCTCTACGGTGGAAAGGGCTCTGAAGCCCACCATGCTGCCGTTGTTGGCGATACTGTTGGCGATCCTTTGAAGGATACTGCCGGTCCGGCGTTGAACCCGATGATCAAGGTAATCAACCTGGTGTCGCTGCTTGCTGCGCCTGTACTGATTGCCTATCAGAAACCGGGTCATTTCTCCTGGGGACTTGTTTTGACCGGAGTGGTCTGTTTTATCATCATCGCAGGATCTGTGGTCGTTTCCAAACGCGGCGGATTCAAAAGGCCACCAAGAATCGAATAAAAGAAATTTTCAGGAAATTTCATAGCTCCTGGAAAATAGCGTGTAAATTAGTGAGAACCCCTTTCTGCTGCGGCGGGAGGGGTTTTTTATTTGCAAATTCGACAATTCGGTAATTCGACGATTCGACAATGATTGGATACATCAGTTGAGCATTGAACCCAAAAAATTGACTGTTCATTGTAGTAAAAGTTCTGGCCATGCACCAATTCCCCATTGTCGAATTGTCACATCGTCGAATTATCAAATTATCAAATTATCGAATATCCCTTTTATCTAAATTAGTGTATATTTGCACTCTATTTATAATTATTCTTAATAAATATAGGCGGTGCGGTTATCAGAGGTAGGTGAAAACAGAACGGTGGTCATATCCAAGGTATTGGGACACGGATCGTTTCGGAGGAGAATCTCAGAAATGGGATTTGTGGCCGGGAAAGAGGTGTCTGTGCTGAAGAATGCCCCTTTCAAAGACCCTGTCGAATACCGCCTGATGGGATACAATGTATCGCTGCGCCGGGTAGAGGCCGGACTCATTGAGGTGGTCACTCCTGAAGAGGCGCTTTTGCTTCATCCGCATGCCTACGACGGCACCATCGATCTGGAAGAACTCAAGATTTCCGCCAAGGAAAAGGGGAGGATGATCAGCATTGCACTGGTCGGAAATCCAAATAGCGGCAAGACAACGCTCTTTAACCGCCTAACCAACTCCAAGGAGCATGTAGGCAACTACAGCGGTGTCACGGTAGGTGCGACAAAATCAACCCTCGAAAGGAATGATTATCATTTTGAACTTACCGATCTTCCTGGTACCTATTCGCTGACCAGTTATACCCCGGAGGAACTTTATACCCGGAATTTTATCCTGCAGGAGATGCCGGATATTGTTGTCAATGTAGTGGATGCCTCCAATCTTGAACGTAACCTCTTCCTGACAACCCAGTTGATTGATATGGACATCAAGGTAGTGATAGCCCTCAACATGTACGATGACCTGCGGGCGAGCGGATCGAAGCTGAAGATGAAAAAGCTTGCCAGACTGACGGGTATCCCGATTGTTCCTACTACGGCATTCAATGGTGAGGGGATGGAGGATCTGCTGGAAAAACTGATTGAGGTGTATGAGGACAGGGATCCTGTTGTGCGGCACATCCATATCAATTATGGTGAGGAGATGGAGAAATCGATCGGTCTGATCCGCAAAGAAATCAAAAAGGACAAACCGCTGACTGCCACATTTTCATCACGCTATCTCTCCATCCATTTAATCGATAAAGATCCGGAGGCTCTCAAAATACTTGAATCATCATCCAATTATCAATCCATCAAGGAAGTTACAGGGCATGAGATCACAAGGCTTGAATCGAGGCTCGACGACGATACATCGCAGCTGATTACGGACGCCAAATACGGTTTTATTGCCGGTGCGCTGAAGGAATGCTATCAGCCTGGTGTAATGAACCGGACCATTGCCACAGAGAAAATCGACCGGGTGATGACAGATAGATTCATTGGTTTCCCAATCTTTCTGGGAATGATGTTCCTCACCTTCTATGCCACTTTTACACTTGGCGCCCTGCCGGCAGAATGGATCATGAAGGGGGTTACCCTATTGTCGAAGACTGTTTCAGATGTGATGGGCAGTGGTATGCTGAAGGATCTGCTTACGGATGGTGTCATCAGGGGATTGGGCAGTGTGATTGTCTTTATGCCCAACATACTGATCCTTTTCTTCTTCATCTCGCTGATGGAAGATACTGGTTATATGGCCCGGGCAGCCTTCATCATGGATAAACTGATGCACAAGATGGGTCTGCATGGCCGTTCATTTATCCCGATGGTAATGGGCTTTGGCTGCAATGTACCTGCTATCATGGCCACGCGCACCATCCGCAACCGTGGTGACAGGTTGCTTACCATGATGATTATCCCGTTTATGTCCTGCTCTGCCCGATTGCCGGTCTATGTCGTTTTGATATCGGCTTTTTTCCCAAATTATCCTGCCCTGGTCTTTATTGGAATATACCTGCTGGGTATCGCGGTAGCCGTCCTGTTCTCAAAAATTATGAACCGCACCGTCTTCAAACGGAAGGAAACCCCTTTCGTGATGGAACTTCCGCCTTACCGGATGCCTGTAATGAAAAACTCGCTACTGCACATGTGGGACAAGGCCAGTCAGTACCTCAAAAAAATTGGCGGTACAATACTGATTGCTGTCATTCTGATCTGGGCCCTGGAATATTTTCCCAGAAGTGCGCAGAATGCAACAAGTGTTCAGGTTTCAACTACCGTGAATGCCCCTGTTCACAAAGTGTCGCAAATGGAGCAATCCTATCTCGGACAGTTTGGTCATGCGATTGAGCCGGTGATACGTCCGCTTGGATTTGATTGGCGTATGGGAGTCTCCCTGATTGCAGGAATTCCCGCCAAGGAAATAGTGATCGGTACAATGGCCGTATTGTATGGAACGGAGAACGATCAGCACAAAAATGAACTCCTGCAGACCAGGCTTCAGACTCAAATTTATGAAACTGGTCCCAAAGCTGGTGAACCTGTATTCAACCAGGCCGTGGCGCTTGCATTTCTGGTTTTTGTACTGCTCTACTTCCCCTGTATTGCCGTCATTGCATCCATCAAACGTGAATCAGGAAGCTGGAAATATGCGATTTTCACGGTAGTGTACACCACAGCAGCCGCCTGGATCGGGGCCTTTCTGACCTATCATCTTGTTTTATTTTTTATTTAAACCGACTATGCAGGATATACTTGTTTACTTACTCGTACTGGTAGCGGCAATCATTGTCGGGTTCAGGGCCTGGAAGGCGATCCGCGACATTATGAATCCCAATCCATGCGGAGGATGCGGCAAATCATGCGATGGATGCCCTGTTGCACCGAAGAGGAAATAAAGAGGGGGAGACTTGGCGTGGGGGAGAAGGGGCGAATACAACTACATAGCACTGAATCGGTCGAATGTCTAATTCGATAATTCGACGATGTGACAATTCGACCATTAAATAAAGATGTTGCATATTTGCATTTTCTGAATATTTGAAAGCTAAATTTTAATCCTTTGATTGACAAACAAATTCTTCAATTTGTTCATTCGACTTCATTGTCGAATTGTCGAATTGTCGAATCGTCGAATTAATTTCATGAAAAAGATATTTTCCAACGAGGCCTTCGAGGTGATGCACATCCGGAACTTCAGGTTCTTCATGACCTACCGTTTACTCATGACCTCAGCCACCCTGATGCAGTCGGTGGTTGTAGGATGGTTGCTGTACAACATTACCAAAAGTGTCCTTTCGCTTGGGATGATTGGTTTGACGGAAGTCATACCACAGGTAAGTATTGCACTTTTCGCGGGACATTTTGTAGATATCTGGGACAGGAAAAGAATCATTTTCTATACCACTTTTCTGATGCTGTTGAGCTCTGCTATCCTGGTAGTCTATAGTCTTCCGTCCTACGATTTTCACAAGGTTTTGGGTGTATGGCCAATTTATGTGACAATTTTCATCACCGGACTTACCCGTGGAATTCTGATGCCTGCCAACACAGCCCTGCTCGGGCAAATGGTACCCCGAAGGTTATTGACAGGTGCGGCCACCTGGAACAGTACAACCTGGCAAGTTGGGGCAGTGACAGGGCCTGCACTTGGTGGATTGGTCTATGGCTTCTTCGGAGTGGTGCCGGCATTGACGCTAGTTTTAGGACTCTATCTGGCATGCACATTTCTGCTGCTTTTTATCAAGAGTCCGGGGAAAGTAGTCATTGCTGAAGGGAGTACTGAAGGCATATTTGCACGCATGAAGGAGGGGATCCACTATGTGTTCAACAACCGGATGCTGTTGGGCGCTTTTACACTCGATATGTTTGCAGTGCTTTTTGGTGGGGCTGTAGCCATGCTGCCCGTTTTTGCTTCGGATATTCTGAAAGTTGGGCCGGAAGGTCTGGGCATCCTGCGTGCCTGCCCGGCCGTTGGTGCCATTATCATGTCGGTGGTACTTACATTCAATCCTCCCGTAAAAAACTCAGGGCCTTTGCTGCTTTTCAGCATCTTCGGTTTTGGGTTGACCATGATCGTATTTGCCCTTTCGAAGAACTTCTATCTTTCGGCTTTCGTCCTTTTATTGAGCGGAGTTTTCGATGATGTGAGTGTGGTCATCCGTGCCAGCATTCTTCAAATTTTTACTTCCGACGAAATGAAAGGCCGTGTGGCGGCCGTCAACAGTATTTTTATCGGCTCATCCAATGAACTCGGTGCCTTTGAGTCGGGGGTCACTGCGAAAATGATGGGATTAATTCCATCCGTAATCTTTGGAGGAGTGATGACCCTGCTGGTAGTGGCATTCGCTGCCATAAAATCCCCAACCTTACGCAAATTAAATTTGAAAATTTGAAAATGTGAAAATTAACACGACAATCGTGTGAAGCGATCATTTTTACATTTCCCAATTTTCCAATTATCCTGGTTAGAGCTGTAAGGTTAAAACCTCGGCAATCTGCGGAACGGTGAGGTCTCCACGTTCCCCAATTCCTTTGATACCACGCTGGATAAAGCGGTCGCAAACCACTTTGATGAAATCGGAACCAATGTTGTATGCCGACAATTTGGTTGGAATGCCAACTGATTCGAAGAATGCAACAGTCCTGGCAATGGTTGCATCGATCCGTTCGTCAGAAGTACCTGCTTTGATTCCCCAGACTCGTTCTCCAAATTGAAGCAGTTTCTCCTGCTTGCTCTCCCGTTTGACTTGCATGATACCTGGAAGTACAATGGCCAATGTACGTGCATGGTCAATGTTGTAGAAAGCTGTTAACTCATGACCGATTGTGTGGGTTGCCCAATCCTGGGGAACACCTGCACCAATCAGTCCGTTAAGCGCCATGGTGGCTGCCCACATAAAGTTGGCTGCAGAATCGTAATCGGTACGGTTGGCGAGCACTTTAGGGCCTTCCTCCACAAGTGTCACAAGGATGGATTCTGCAAAACGATCCTGAATGGGAGAGTTGACTGGGTAGGTAAGGTACTGTTCAATCACATGCACGAATGCATCTACCACTCCGTTGGCTACCTGTTTCTCCGGCAAGGAAAAAACAGTGGTCGGATCAAGAATTGAAAATACGGGTAAAACAGCATCGGCATTGAATGCCAGTTTTTCCTGTGTGGAGAGACGCGTAACTACCGAATTGCCGTTCATCTCAGAGCCTGTTGCAGGAAGAGTTATTATGCTGCCGATCGGAATGGCTCTGGTAACAGTCAGGCTGCGATTGGTAAGGAATTCCCAAGGGTCTTCACCTACCCAGAGTGCAGCAGCAGCAATGAACTTGACACCGTCCAGTACCGAACCTCCGCCTACGGCCAGGATGAAGCCGATTTTTTCAGTCTTGACAATTTCAACGGCTTTCATCAGCGTTTCATAGTGAGGATTGGGTTCAATGCCACCAAATTCAATCAGGTGGTATCCCGGCAGGGCTGCTTTAACCTGGTCGTAGACTCCGTTTTTGAAGATACTTCCGCCACCGTATGCCAGCATGATTTTCGTGTCATTAGGAACGAGTTTGCCAAGTTTCCTGATCTGGCCCTGTCCAAAGACTATGTTTACCGGATTGTAGAATTCAAAGTTTTGCATGTTTCGATAATTGTTGAATGACGATTGATAAATGATGAATGTTACTTTCTGCTAGAACGCAAGGCCATGGTTTTTATATACGTTCTTTGCGTCCTTTAGGTGAAATATTTTCTGGCTTTCAGTACAAGTTAAGATGCTAAAAAATTGACATTTGAATAAATTCTGATACTTTCATGATGCCTTTGCAATTTAACTCAAAGCATTGGAAAAAGTTACATTTCGGTATGAAAACTTTTATTGAAAGAAGTAGCGGTCGAGGAATTTCTTTTCAATCGGAGGTACAGGATTGAGTTGACGGGTGCGGTAAGCCATTCGGGCTACTTTTTCAATGACAACTGTATGGTCAAAGGCGTTTTGTACCTCTTTCCCCCAGCAAAAGGGGCCATGGCCATATACAAGAACACCCGGAATCCGCATCGGATCAATCTTTGCTGAAGCGAAAGTTTCCACGATGATTTTACCAGTCTCAGTTTCGATATTACCTTCCATTTGTTGCAATGAAAGTGGTTTGGTACAGGGAATCTCCCCATTGAAAAAATTTGCATGTGTAATACCGAGGGGAGGAATCCCTAATCCAGCCTGTGCCCAGCAACAGGCATACTCAGAATGAGAGTGCATAATGGAACCAATCAGCGGAAAATTTTTGTACAAAACCAAATGGGTGTTGGTGTCTGTCGAAGGTTTGTGGTCGCCTGAAATAATTTTTCCGTTCAGGTCCACCACAACCATATCGCCTGGAACCATTTCCTCGTAGGAGATGCCTGACGGTTTGATGACTACCAGACCGGTTTTGCGGTCGATGGCACTCACATTTCCCCAGGTATAAATTACCAAACCCTGTTCCGCAAGTTTCAGGCTGGCTTTGTAAACTTGCTGTTTTAAATTCTCAAGCATCCTTAAATTAAATATAGATATTCTCACCAAAAGTGAGAATATAATTTTAAATTATAAGTAATTAGATTAAATTAATTATAAATAGAAGAAAAATAATTCGACAATCCGATAAT
>CAIUUO010000117.1 GCA_903902325.1 uncultured Bacteroidia bacterium | reverse complement strand
CCACTGATCCGGCAAGATTACGCATCACCGGACGTAGCACAAAAAATATCAGCAGTAAAACAGCTAATCCAGCGGCAACTTGCTTCATCACATCAAAGAACCAACCTTGTTTCCACATAGGAATTTCCGGCAAGGCTTCAAGCGCGTCAGGTATTTTAAAAGCAACATTATTGACAGTCACTTGATCACCTCTAGCACTATCAAAGCCTACCGCCTGCTTTACCAAATCAGTAAAGCGAGTAAGATCTTCTGGTGTATAAGGTTTGGGCGTTACTTTACCATCTTCTTGTATCGTGTGCTGGTCATCAACTACGACAGCAACCGACAATCTTCGTAATACGCCAGTTGCCAGTCGTGTACGAGTAATGGTTTTATCTAGCTCAAAGTTTCGCGTAGCGTTTTTTGAGCTAGAACCTGCATCTGCAGTGTTTGCTGTATTTGCTGGGGTTGCAGGGGCTTGAGGATTTTGAGGGTTAGCCGGATTAGGTGCAGGCGGCGGTTCAGGTGCGGCGCCTGCCGGTGTAGGCTGATTTGATAAGGCACCAGGAATACCTTGAGTATTTCCAGAGGCATTTTTCTCTTCCGAGGTTTGTTCGCTTCTTAAAACCGATGACTGAGGATTAAACATTTCTTGGGTTTTATCGGTTTCTGTAAAATCCACATCCGCTGAAACCTGCACACGCATACCATCGCCCACCAAAGGTGACAGAATATTACCGATGCTCTCCATTAAATGTTCTTCAACATTCTTTTTGTACTCAAATTGTTTTGAGGTCAAATAACTCGTCGATGAAGAATCATTGCTATTTAATAGCCGGCCTTTTTGATCAACGACAGTGACTTGCTCAGATTCCAACTGAGGAACACTGGATGCGACTAAATGAATAATCGATTCAATTTGACCTTTATCTAAGACACGTCCTTGATACAAACTAACAATGACAGAAGCACTGGGTTTTTTGCGATCACGGACAAATACAGATTGCGCAGGAATCGCCAACAACACTCTGGCCGTCTTTACATTTTGTATCGCCATAATCGTTTGAGCAATTTCGCCTTCCAGTGCTCGTTGAAAACGAACCATTTCAACGCTTTTACTGGAACCGAAACCAGGATCCTTATCCAGTAATTCATAACCTACACTATTACTTTTTGGCAAACCTAAACCTGCCAATTTGAGCTTTACTTCATTGACTTGATCGGTAGGCACCATAATGGCACCCGAACCCGGTTCAACTTTGTACTTAACTCCCTGAGTATTAAGGGCAGCCATCACTTCAGCGACATCATTTTCACCAATTTCTGAAAACAATCGTCCATACGACGGCACTTGAGACCACATAACAATGGCAATACCAATCGCAACGCTTAGAGCCAAGCCCAGCATTAATCCAAGTTGACGACCCATTGTTAACTCAGACAGGCCTTTCATAGCCGGATGTACATCACTCCTTGCTACTAAAGCCTGCTGTATGCCTGCTGTCGGCACTAAATCATTATTGTTTTGTTCGCTCATTTTAAATCACAATATTTAGGGTCTATCCTTCGACTAATTTTTACTAGAACTTGGCTTATAACTCAAAAAAGCAATGTATGACTACATGGGCATGTTCATAACATCTTTATAAGCTTCAACTAATTTATTTCTAACCTGTAACGTCGCTTGAAAAGAAACATTGGCTTTTTGTTGAGCTACCATAACATCCGTCAAACTGATATTTGATGCGCCAGTTTCAAAGGCGGCCGCCATTTTTCCGGCATGTTGCTCAGTGTTGTTAACAGCCGCTATAGACTGTTGTAATAAAGAAGAGAAATCTGAATTACCAGCAGGTGCCTGTACAGAGCCACTGGCCTGTAGGGACATTACTCGCATTTG
>CAIUUO010000116.1 GCA_903902325.1 uncultured Bacteroidia bacterium | reverse complement strand
GGTGGCTTTAATAAAATGTAAATGAACAGCTGATTATCATGCAATTAGACGACGATTGTCGCGAAATTGAATTTTAGTCGGATAACAGTGATATTTTTTGGTTTCAGACTGAAAGAACAGTGGCTTTTTGAAACTATTTTTATTTATAATCGTTCTAAATAATATTATTTATAATCAATGCTTAAACATTAAACTAATTATTATGAATAGGAATCATTTTTTCTCGACACTTGGTATTTCAGCGGGCATGATCTTCATGGCACCGGTTCTGTCATCCTGCAGCAAGTCAATTGCAGATACTTCTTCGGGTGGAACCAATACCACTCCCGTCGATTTCACCCTCGATCTGACTTCTCCAACCTATGCTGCACTTAACACCATCGGTGGATCGATCGTCAAGGACAATATTATTATCGCCCGCACATCCGCAGGTGTTTATGTCGCATTAACATCCATTTGCAGCCATCAGCAGTACAATCCGATTGCTTTTGAGAGCGCCAACGGCAGGTTCCATTGCCCAAACCACGGATCCAACTTTGGAATTGATGGTTCTGTCATTAACGGACCTGCTACTTCTCCGTTGAAAAAATACAACACTACACTATCCGGGACATCCTTAAGGGTATTCGCTTAAGTAGCGTTTGTTTAAATTAAAAAAGGCTCTCCGGCAATCTTTATGTGCCTGAGAGCCTTTATTTTTTATGACAGGATCAATCTTTATTGCAATTGAATCAGGACTACTGATTTAGATGGCAACTGGGCAGTTACCTTGCCTCCGGCAATCTTTACACCCTTAAAATCAGCAATGGAAACCTCCTCCTTTTTACCGAAATCGTTGTAGGAATTGATCTTTTCAGCCGTTACAACCTTCCCTGAAACTTTATTCAGTTTCATTCCTGTCAACTCAAAACTGACATCCTGTGATTTGTTCGGATCCAGATTGCAAAGGGTAATACTTACAACTCCATTTTTTACGGATGCAGAGCAGTTTACAGCATCCACTGATTGTGCACCAAGTGTATACTTATCACATTTGATTTCAACAGGCAGCATGGTCGCATCCTGATGTTCCTTGTACATTTTAAAGACGTAATAAGTAGGCGTAAGTACCATCTCCTTGTCTTTCGTCAGAATAACGGATTGCAGTACATTGATCATCTGGGCAATGTTGCTCATTCGAACCCGGTCGGCATGGTTGTTGAAAATATTCAGGTTGATCCCGGCAACAAGGGCGTCGCGCATGGAACTTTGCTGGTAAAGGAATCCGGGATTTGTTCCTGGCTCGACATCGTACCAGCAACCCCACTCATCGACAAGCAGACCTACCTTCTTTTTAGGGTCGAATTGATCCATAATGGCGGAGTGTTTGGTGACGAGTTCCTCCATTTTGAGCGTTTTAAGCAGTGTACTGAACCAAACAACCTCATCAAAATTGGTTGCAGAACCCTTTCTTTGCCAATCGAATGGAACCGTATAGTAATGCAGCGATATTCCATTCATCATTCTGCCTGCCTCACGCATCAGTACTTCTGTCCATTTGTAATCTTCCACGTTTGCGCCGCTGGCGATTTTATACATACCAGGTGCACGCATAAAGGAAGAGTAATTACGATAAATATCGGCATAGTATTCCGGACGCATGTTGCCTCCACAACCCCAGGTTTCATTTCCTACTGCCCAATATTTCACATTCCAGGGCTTATCGCGGCCATTCTGCTTGCGAAGTTTTGTCATGGGACTCTCATTGGATGATGTAACGTACTCAACCCACTCAGAAGCCTCTCGTACTGAGCCACTTCCAACATTCAGGTTGATATAGGCATCACAACCAATAAGTTCGCAGAAATCCAGGAATTCATGGGTTCCGAAACTATTGTCTTCCGTTACTCCACCCCAATGCACATTAACGATTGAAGGGCGCTCCGATTTTGGTCCGATACCATCTTTCCAGTGGTACGTGTCGGCAAAACAACCCCCGGGCCAGCGAATCAGAGGAACACTCAGGTCTTTCAGGGCACTCACCACATCGGAACGGAATCCCTTTATATTGGGAATGTCTGACTTTTCTCCAACGTAAATTCCACCGTAAATACAATGACCCAGGTGTTCAGCAAAGTGGCCATAAATGGCCTTGTCAATTTTTGCACCGGGCTGGTCGGCATGGATAGTGATTTTTGTCTGCGCCATTCCCGGTAGGGTAAAAATCATCAACAACAAGATGAAGATGAATTGAATGCATGGATATTTTTTCATAATGTATGGTTTAATCATTCAAATATAACAATAAAATAAAAGTAAAAAATACTATTTAAAAAAGATGTTGAAGAACATGTTCTTTCCTGCTTGCCGGTATGAACTAAGGTATAAATTTGCAGAACGGATCAGAACAGATGTTTTTTATTTAAAAAATGCAGAAATTCAGTTTCAAACCGAATCTCAATTCAGGAATTTCAAAGGTTCAGCAGCTTGTTGATGCCTTGATCCGTTCCATAAATTTCAAGATGCTCCGTGAAGGGGATCCACTACCCTCCGTGAATGACCTGATGAAAGAGTCTGGCCTGTCTCGCGATACCGTTTTCAAAAGTTACAGCGAACTGAAAAGAAGGGGAATAGCTGAAGCGATTCCGAACAAGGGCTATTTTGTAACGCGTTCCCAGAAGCAGGTATTTCTCTTCCTGGATACTTTCAAGGCTTATAAGGAGGTGCTATACAACTCTTTCAAGCAGAACCTCCCCAAGAATACAATGGTCGACATCAACTTCCACCATTACAATTTCGAACTGTTTAAGTCGATCATTCACAGCAGCAATGGGAAGTTCAGTTCCTACATTATCATGAATTTCGACCATCCTGAAATAGCAGACATCATCAGCGAAATAGATCCCGAAAAACTGCTTCTGATTGACTGGCCTATCCATGCAGGACCAGGGCAGGCTAAGGTTTACCAGGATTTTGGGGAGGCAGTTTACAGATGCATGACTTCCGGATGGCACCTGCTCAGGAAATATGACGAAATTGTGTGCGTTTATCCTGAATACACTTTCCACCCGTTTGAATCTGTGGAAAACGTCAACAGGTTTTGTGAGGATAACAACCTGAATTTCAGCATACTTTATAACATTGACAAACTCGATCTTAAAGTAGGCAAGGCCTACCTTGTTTTTGAGGATATTGACCTGGCGGCCATTCTGGAACAGGCCAACCGCAAAAAATTCAAACTGAGGGAAGATTTCGGACTCCTTTCCTACAACGACACGCCCATGAAACAGTTTGTCGCAGATGGGATCACAGTCATCTCAACCGATTTCAGGTTAATGGGGAAAAAGGCCGCAGAATTCGCCGCAACCAATGAAAAGCTTGATTTCCTTGTACCCACTGAGTTGATAATCCGCGAATCACTATAAATTTTCATCCTATATCAGAACAGATAAAAAACTAACAATTAAATAAACAGAAAATTATGTACCTCTTAGGAATTGACGTTGGCAGCTCATCCGTAAAAGCATCTGTTGTTGATGGGGCTTCCGGGAAATGTATAGCTTCTGCTTTTTACCCAAAACAGGAGATGAAGATAACGGCTCTCCAGGCAGGCTGGGCAGAACAGGCTCCTGAACTTTGGTGGAAAAACCTGAAGCTTGCCATCGGTGATGTATTGAAAACCTCCGGGATCGAACCCAAAACAATTGATTCAATAGGCATCTCCTACCAGATGCACGGATTGGTGGTGGTTGACAAAAACCAAAATGTGTTGCGTCCTTCCATCATCTGGTGTGACTCCCGTGCCGCTGTTTACGGCAACAAGGCATTTAAGGATCTCGGAGAGAAGGCCTGCCTGGCCTCCCTGCTGAATTCTCCCGGAAATTTCACGGCATCCAAACTGAAATGGGTCAAGGAAAATGAACCTGAATTGTACAGCCGGATTGATAAGATCATGTTGCCTGGCGACTACATTGCCATGAAACTTTCAGGAGACATCAAGACCACTGCAAGCGGCCTGTCTGAAGGTATCCTCTGGGACTTCAAGAAGAATGGCGTTGCCGAAGAGCTGATGAACTATTACGGATTTGATATTTCCTTCATTCCTGAGATTGTCCCAACTTTCTCCGTACAATCTGTTGTCAATGCTGCAGCAGCGGCCGAACTTGGGTTGGCAGAAGGAACCAAAATCAGTTACCGGGCAGGTGATCAGCCCAACAATGCCCTTTCTCTGAATGTGCTGAATCCCGGAGAAATTGCCACAACAGCCGGAACTTCAGGCGTCGTGTACGGTGTGAGCGGTGAAGTGAAATATGATCCGCTTTCAAGGGTAAACACCTTTGCCCATGTCAACCATACCAGTGCTGCAACCAGGCTGGGAGTGCTCCTTTGCATCAATGGAACAGGTATTCTGAACTCCTGGCTAAACAAAAATGCAGGAAACAAGCCACTCACCTACGAGGAAATGAACCAGAAAGCGGCCACCGTTTCCATCGGATCGGAAGGGCTGAGCATTCTTCCAT
Source organism: uncultured Bacteroidia bacterium (assembly GCA_903902325.1). Lineage (GTDB taxonomy): Bacteria > Bacteroidota > Bacteroidia > Bacteroidales > Prolixibacteraceae > CAINVV01. The sequence continues at coordinate 10,561 of CAIUUO010000116.1, read as the reverse complement.
TTGGGAATGGATCAGAACGGGTATTGCAAAACAAAAATATCGGGGCACAGATTTCAGGACTGGGATTCAACACGCATACCGATGCCCATCTTTTCAGGGCCGCCCAGGAAGGTATTGTCTTTTCATTCAAATACGGAATGGAGATTATGGAAGAGATCGGCATCAAGGCCTCTTATATCCGTGCAGGTAAAGCCAACATGTTCCTGAGTCCAATCTTCAGGGAAACCCTCGCAGGCATATCCGGGGCTACCATTGAACTGTTTGATACGGATGGTTCAGTTGGTGCCGCCCGTGGCGCCGGAATCGGATCCGGCTATTATGCTTCAGCCAAAGAGGCATTCGCAGGCTTGCAAAAACTGGATACAGTTACGCCCGACAACTCCAAAAAATCTCAATATGAGGAGGCTTATCAAAACTGGAAAAACCAATTAAATAAACAGATCTAGATGAGACGAAAGACTTATTTCTTGCTGTTTTGCCTGATATTTATGGGAAGCAGCGCTGTTTTAGCCCAGCAACCGGTACTTCCCTACCTGAATCCTGATCTGCCCATCGACCAGCGGGTGGATGACCTGATAAGCCGGATGTCACTCGCAGAAAAAGCCAGCCAGATGGTAGATGCTGCTTCCGACGTGCCACGTTTGAATGTACCTAAATATGGGTGGTGGAGCGAGGCGCTGCATGGTGTAGCCCGTGCCGGGAAAGCCACTATTTTCCCCCAGGCCATCGGGATGGCAGCCACTTTTGATCCCGATCTGATCCATGAGGTCTCTTCTGCCATTTCGGACGAAGGCAGGGCCATGTACAATGCTGCGGTGAAACGGGGATTCCATACCATCTGCCAGGGACTGACCTTTTGGTCGCCCAATGTTAATATTTTCAGGGATCCCAGATGGGGCCGCGGCCATGAAACCTACGGTGAAGATCCATTCCTGACCGGCACTATTGGGACAGCCTTCGTGAAAGGGATGCAGGGAGATGATCCCAGATACCTCAAAACATCCGCGTGCGCAAAGCATTTTGCCGTTCATTCGGGTCCCGAAGGTTTGCGTCACGAATTTAATGCGGTCGTGAGTGACAAGGATTTGTATGAGACCTACCTTCCGGCATTCAAGGCCCTCGTGGATGCCCATGTGGAATCCGTCATGTGCGCTTATAACCGTACGGATGACGAACCCTGCTGTGGCAGCAACAGACTTCTTACCAGGATTCTCCGCAACGACTGGGGATTCACGGGTCATGTAGTATCTGATTGCGGCGCCCTTGCTAATATTCATGGCGACCACCATTTTACAGCCACCGCAGAACAGACAGTGGCGCTGGCCATCCAGAACCAGGTGAACCTCAACTGCGGGGATACTTATCTGGCGATACCATCAGCGGTCAATCAGGGTTTGATTACAGAAAAAGAGGTGGACAAGGTATTGCACGGACTGCTCAAGACCAGATTCAAACTGGGAATGTTTGATCCTGAGGGTGCCAATCCATACAACAAAATCGGATCAGAAGTTATACATAGTGAGGCACACAAGCAACTTGCCAGGAAAGTTGCACAAAAATCAGTTGTACTGCTTAAAAACAACGGGGCATTGCCTATTGCCAAAGACTGTCCCTCGGTTTTTGTCACAGGACCGATGGCCGGGAATATCGATGTCCTGATAAGCAATTACTATGGCATTTCGGATGATATGTGCACCATCCTGGAAGGAATTGCTGGAAAAATAGCCGACGGATCGAAAATCGGGTACCGTTACGGAATTCTTCCTGACCGGGAAAATTTGAACCCTATGGACTGGTCGACAGGAATGGCGGCAGATGCCGAAGTAACCGTTGCGGTTTTGGGTGTTTCTCCAATGAATGAAGGTGAAGAGGGCGAAGCCATTGCCTCTTCTGACAAGGGAGATCGGCTCGACACCCGTTTACCCGAAAGCCAGCTCAATTATCTTCGCAAGTTGAAACAGGCTGCCGGAAAGAAAAAAATTGTAGTGGTACTGACGGGCGGCAGCGCCATCACGAGTCCGGAAATTTATGATTTGGCCGATGCGATCCTTTTTGTCTGGTATCCCGGTGAGCAGGGAGGAAGAGCCGTTGCGGATGTCCTGTTTGGCGATGCAAATCCATGCGGCAGGCTTCCCGTAACTTTTCCAAAATCCATCAGCGACATCCCGGCGTTCGAAAATTACAGCATGGTGGGCCGAACTTACCGGTATATGGAGAAAGAACCCCTCTTCCCGTTTGGTTTTGGCCTTTCGTACACGAAATTTGGTTACAGTAACCTGAAATTATCTGCAGAAACTATCAAAAAAGGGGAAACAGTTACGGCAAGTTTCAAGATCTCCAATACAGGTAAAATCGCCGGAGAAGAAGTTGCGCAACTCTATATCTCGGATCAGACAGCCACTTTCCGCGTCCCCATTCAATCCTTGAAAGGCATCAAAAAAGTGAGACTCGAACCGGGCGCGAGCCAGGAGGTCACTTTTGTTGTTACTCCCGAAATGATGAGTTCCGTGGATGAATCCGGAAAAAGCGTGACCGGCAAAGGAAACATCTTACTGACGATAGGAGGCGCTTCGCCGGGCAAACGGAGCCTGGAACTGGGAGCTGCGGATTTTCTGAAGGGAACATTCAGCCTAAAATAATTGACAATGGAAATTTGACAATTGACAATTAAAATAACGCGCAAACCAGTAAAGTTTCAATAACTAATATCCAATAAATGCCGCAATCAAAAAAGTCTATCATTCACTTATTCTAAAATATCCATCATTGTCAATTGTCAATTGTCAATTGTCAATTGTCAATTATTAAAAATAGAATCAATAACCAATAATTTAAATTTTTACATCATGACAGTTTTTAAAGGAAACAAGGAGTATTTTCAGGGTATAGGCCAGGTTAAATACGAAGGAGCACAATCAAAAAATCCGATGGCATTCAAATATTATGATGCCGATAAAGTTATTTTAGGTAAACCAATGAAGGAATATCTTCGTTTTGCCGTTGCTTACTGGCATACTTTCTGTGGCGACGGTGGCGATCCTTTCGGTCCCGGAACCCAGATCTTTCCTTGGGTAGGTGTAGCAGACAAGATGACCGCAGCCAAAGAAAGAATGGATGCAGCTTTTGAATTTATCAGCAAAATCGGCGCACCGTTCTATTGCTTTCATGACACCGATGTAGTGGGTGATGGATCCGTTTTCGAAATTGAGAAACGACTGGCCAATATGATCGACTTTGCCAAAGAGCGTCAGGATGCAACAGGTATCAAACTGCTCTGGGGAACTGCCAATGTTTTCTCTAATCCGCGTTACATGAACGGAGCCTCCACCAATCCGGACTTCAGCGTACTTGCCAATGCCGCCGTACAAGTCAAAAACGCAATGGAAGCAACCATTGCCCTTGGCGGAACTAACTATGTATTCTGGGGCGGACGCGAAGGTTACATGAGCCTGCACAACACGGATACCAAACGCGAACTGGACCACATGGGCAAATTCCTTGGAACAGCGCGCGACCATGCCCGAAAACTTGGTTTCAAGGGAACCTTCCTGATTGAGCCAAAACCGATGGAGCCAATGAAACACCAGTATGATTTTGATACACAAACTGTCATCGGATTCCTGAAAGCGTACGGACTGGAAAATGATTTCAGAATGAACATCGAAGTCAACCACGCAACACTTGCCGGTCATACATTTGCGCATGAACTGAGGTTTGCCCGCGACAACGGAATGTTTGGATCGATTGATGCCAACAAGGGTGACTATCAGAATGGCTGGGACACGGATGAATTTCCTACCAATATTTATGAAGTAACGGAGGCTATGATCGAAATCATCCAGGCTGGTGGATTCACTACAGGTGGAATCAACTTTGATGCCAAAACCCGCAGGAATTCTACAGATTTGGAAGACATATTCATTGCTCACGTCAGCGGTATGGATGTTTTCGCCCGCGCACTGATCATCGCCGATCAATTGCTGAAAGATTCTGACTATCTGAAACTCAAAGCAGGACGCTATGCCTCCTACGATGCCGGCAAGGGTGCCGAATACGAAGCAGGCAAACTCAATCTGACTGATCTTTACAATATTGCCAAAGAAGTTGGTGAACCTAAACAGATCAGCGGCAAGCAAGAGATGCTGGAACAATTGATCAACTGCTACATTTAATTGTATGAAGCAGCAAAACTCGTTTTATGTGGTCGGCATTACCATGGTGGCCACGCTGGGCGGACTATTGTTTGGATATGATACAGCTGTTATTTCCGGGGCTGAAAAGTCGATTCAGCTCTATCTGATCAACGGTTTGGGACTGGGGTCACTGGCACATGGCGCCACGATCTCCAGCGCCCTGATCGGATGTATAATCGGAGGAACACTTTCAGGACTGATAGCATCAAAGCTTGGACGTAAAAAATCATTGCTACTTTCTGCCATTCTCTTTTTGATTTCAGCGCTTGGCGCTGGTTGGCCTGAAACCCTTTTCTTTACCAAAGGCGTACCAACTATGGGCCTTCTCCTTATGTTCAATTTTTACCGCATCATTGGCGGCATTGGTGTTGGAATTGCCTCAGCTGTCTGCCCGATGTACATCGGTGAAATTGCACCTGCAGAAATCAGGGGGAGACTCGTCTCCTTCAACCAGTTTGCAATCATCTTCGGAATGCTTGTGGTCTATTTCGTCAATTATGGCATCGCCCATGGTCAGACCCTGGAATGGATCAATACAACAGGTTGGCGCTGGATGTTCACTTCGGCAGCCATTCCATCGGGTATTTTCGCGCTACTCCTGTTCTTTGTACCCGAGACTCCAAGATACCTGGCATTGCATAACCACGACGTAGAGGCACTTTCAATTCTGACTAAAATCAATGGAAAAGAGAAAGCCAAAATGATTCTGAAAGAGATCAAAATATCGGTGGAAGCCTCTTCTGAAAAACTCTTCGCCTATGGGAAGGTCGTGATTGTCATTGGAATATTACTCTCTGTCTTTCAGCAGTTTGTTGGTATCAATGTGGCATTGTACTATGCTCCCCGCATTTTTGAAAGCATGGGAGCAGCCAAGGATGCCTCGATGTTGCAAACAGTTGTAATGGGGCTGATCAACGTAATATTTACCGTTCTGGCGATTGCTACCGTGGACAAATATGGTCGCAAACCCTTACTTATGATTGGCTCAATCGGCATGGCTGTGGGAATGTTTGCCATTGGTGCACTAGCATTCATGAAGGTTATCGGAATCAGCACCCTCGTTTTCATCATCATTTATACGGCTTCTTTCATGATGTCGTGGGGACCGATCTGCTGGGTGCTTATATCGGAAATATTTCCCAACAAGATCAGAGGCCGCGCCATCGCCATCGCGGTAGCATCGCAGTGGGCAGCCAATTATTTCATCTCTTCTACCTATCCCGCTATGATGGAATTCAGTGGCGGAGTAACCTATTGTTTCTATGGGGCAATGAGTCTTCTTTCCTTTTTCTTCGTTTGGAAGATGGTTCCTGAGACCAAGGGAAAAACGCTGGAGGCAATGGAAGGTTTGTGGTTGAAGAAAGGATAGAAATCAAACCTAATTATTTGTCAGGATGGCCAAAAGCAAAAGACTTTTGGCCATCCTATTTTTAATACGGCATAGGAATAAATATTTAAGAACCCTCAAATTCTGAAAATAGTAATCAGGAAGAAGGATAATATTCCTTCCAGCCAGCTTAATTATTTAAAGGAGTGAAGCGCGACCCTGTTGCCTTCGGTATCTGAAAATATTGCCATGTAGCCGACATTTTCATTGATGAAGGTTTTGGGAAGAAGAACCTTTCCACCTGCTCCTACAACCCTGCCCAGAGGTACTTCCAAATCAGGGTTCCCGTTGAGGTATATCAATGCCCCATCCATAGAAGGTTTGTGCATATCGCTCTTTACCAAAGCCCCTGAAACTTTTCCTGTCATATCATCTGCGACAAAGGAAGCCATTTTCATCATGGGCATATCGCTCACTTTCATTTTGATGTTAAAAACAGACTCGTAGAATTTTTTTGATCTGTCGAAATCCGTCACGGCAATTTCAAACCAATTTAATGCATTTTCGGTCGTTTCCATTTTATCTCAATTTTAAGATGAATAATAATTTATAATCATTACAAATAGTTAAACGTAACTTCTGAAAATTAGTTTGCTATTTCCTCCTAACTTTTAATGTTTGCAGGGCAAAAAAAATTAAAGAAACAGGAATTTTTGTTCCGTCGATTTGGTTTGTATTCTTGAATGATTATTGTACTTTTGCCGGTGCTGAAAATAGAACCCCATTAATATGGAAGAAGGCTCGAGTAGAAACCAATTTATTTATCCTGATGTAGTCAGGTAGGTCGGCCTTTGTCTTTCCTCCTGCGCTAAATCTCAAAAAGCAAAGGAGGCTTGTATGACTTCAACAGTCCCATTTTTCTTAAGCCGCATTATTGGTGCAAAAGTTTATGATCCCGGAAGAAATTTCGTTGGCATCGTAAAAGACCTTTTGCTCAGTTCTGAACTGTCAACCAATCCTGAAACGCTGGAGAAACCTGTTGTTCATGGTATTTCCCTTCAAATGGGTAAGCAGATCAACAATTTCTCATTTGATTATTTTGAAGTTTCAAAAAAGAACAGAAAGCTATTGGTGCAGTGCAACAAACTGGAGGAATTACCGGAAGCAACCAAAGAGTCAAGTATTCCATTGGCCGGACTTGTTCTTGACAAGCAGATTGTTGACCTCAACGGGCGTAAGGTGGTGCGGGTAAATGATGTCAGGCTCGCTACCATCAACAATATCACCTATGCCATTGCAGTGGATGTAGGCATTGAAGGTTTGCTGCGAAGAATCGGCATTTCACAACCTGTAAAGTTTATGTTTTCGCTGATTAAAAGCGATGTCCCCTCGAAATTTATTTCCTGGGATGATATGGAGCCCATAGATTACTCCAACCTGAGCATCAAACTCACCTCAACCTATTCCAAGCTCAACACGCTTCACCCATCCGATCTTGCAGATATTATAGAAGATCTGGACAACCGCTCACGTCAGTCGGTTTTCCTTGCATTGGACGAGGAGATGGCCGCCGACGTTTTGGAAGAGATGGAAACTAAGGCCCAGCTCAAGATTATCGAAGGGATGTCTGTCGAAAAAATGGCAGACGTTTTGGAAAAGATGCCTGCCAACGAAGCTGCAGATATTCTCGACGAACTCGAAGATGAAAAGGCAGAGTTGTTGCTGAACGAGATGGAAGCAGAATCCTCCTCTGAAGTCCGTGAACTTCTTGAATATGAGAGCAATGAAGTTGGAAGTATCATGACAACCGAAATACTTGCATACCAGGAAGAGACCACCGTTGATGAGGTTTTCAGGGATATGAGAGAGAATCAGCCTGAAGTTGAATCCATGTTCGGTTTTTTTGTGATCAACGGGAACAATGAATTGATCGCCACCTTCAGTTTTAGAGATCTGGCTGTTTCTGATCCTTCTGCGCCTATTTCCTCTTTCATGAATGACGATCCGATTTTCCTTTACGACGAACAAAAAATTGATGATGTTGCCGAGCTTGTTTCAAAATATAACCTTTTGGCAATACCTGTTGTCAATAAGTCCAACCAGCTCGAAGGAATGGTGGTCATCCATGATGTCATTGAAGACTTGGTCAATAAGAGAAGAACAAATAAAAAATAGAGGGTACTGGCATGTTCAAAGATAAACTCAAAAGAAGGTCCCTATTCAAAAGATTAGCGATTTTCGCAGCTATACTTGGACCCGGCATCATAACCGGCAGCGTTGACAACGATGCCGGTGGGATCACAACCTATTCTGTAGCTGCAGCCTTGTATGGCTACAACCTGATCTGGACCCTGATACCATCTTTCCTGGTGCTTATTGTCATTCAGGATATGAATGCCCGGATGGGGATTGTCACAGGCAAAGGATTGGCAGACCTTATAAGAGAAAATGCCGGAGTCAAGAGTACATTCTTCATCTTTCTCGGACTTCTGATAGCCGACATCGGCAATACTACCACAGAATTTGCTGGGGTAGCAGGAAGTATGGAGATATTTAATGTGAGTAAATATATTTCTGTTCCCGTCGTTCTCTTTTCGGTGTGGATTCTCGTTGTAAAGGGGACGTACAAACTGGCAGAACGAATATTCCTGATATTCAGCGTATCATTGCTTACCTATGTTGTATCTGCACTCCTGGGTAAACCACAGTGGTCAGAAATCGGACACAGTATCATTCATCCCGATTTTCCCATCAATACCAACAGTCTGGCCATGGTTATAGCCCTTGTTGGAACTACGATAGCACCCTGGATGCTGTTTTACATGCAATCATCTGTGATCGAAAAAGGGCTTAAAATGAAAAATTACAAATATACAATGCTGGACATTCTTGTCGGATGTGTAGCAACTGTTGTTGTAGCCTTTTTTATCATGGTAGCCTGTGCTTCTACACTGCATGTAAACAACGTGCAAATTGAAGTTGCCAAGGACGCTGCAATGGCATTGAAACCGCTTGCCGGTCAATTTGCGTCGCAGGTGTTCGCCTTTGGACTATTTGTTGCCTCGGTATTTTCTGCCACCATCTTACCACTTGCCACAGCTTTTTATGTTTCTGATGCTTTTGGATTTGAAACGGGAATTGACAAGAAATGGGATGAGGCGCCCGAATTTTATGGATTGTACACTACGATCCTTGTCATCTCAGCAGGGATTATCCTTTTGCCAAATGCCCCACTAATCACCATTTCCCTTTGGTCGCAAGTCTTAAACGGATTATTGCTTCCGGTCGTATTGGTTTGTATGATTCTGCTTGTTAACAACAAGAAAATAATGGGGGAATACGTGAACAAACCTTTTAACAACATCATTGGATGGAGTACAGTCATCATTCTGACCCTTTTATCGATTCTGTTGCTCCTCTCTCCTATTTTAAAAATGTTATAATAAGATTCGTTTGCAATCCGGCATCTCTTCCGGAATTCTCAATAAAATATTGTATTAGATAAGAGCTGTTTCCCGTTCAAGGCATTTGGGAAACAGCTCTTATCTTTCTTTCAGGAATCAAACATTTTGTGCTCTAAAAAATTTTTCATTGAAAGAAAATGGCTTTTGGATGAAATTAAAGCATTTTATGCTGATGCCGTTTTTATCTTTTTGAATGTGGATTTAGATTTGGATGTTGATAGTAAGCATTTAGTTCAGATGACATTTCAATCAGGGACCATAATTTAAAAATTAAGAAAGATGAAAAACAACGTATTCAAATTATCAGGATTCATACTTATGATCCTTATTGCCTGGAGTTGCTCCAAGACTGAAACGGCAACATCTCCGACCGCACTCAAGGATGCTCTTACCAGCAGTGCACAAAATTTAAACACAGCCATGACTGACATTGCTTCTTCACAGGCATTTCAACTTCTCAGCGTCAGCAGCAGCGGTATGACTACTATGAAGTCGGGAACAGTTTACAGTGCAAATATTCCACTGGATCTAATAAAAGGAGCATATACCTATACCCCCCTGAAAACAGACGCAAGCAGGAATTACGCGCTGATTAAGTTTTTCACCAAAGCTACAGATGCCAGCAAGATGGTCATCAACATGCCTTTGGCAAAGCTGAAAGATCCGCGTGTTTTAAGGGAATATCTGAAATCCGACTCTACGCTTACCAACAATTTCACTATGTCTGTAACTGATTATCACAACAACTATAACAGTTACAGCGATTATGACTATGTAAATGTGGCGGATATAACTATCGATAAGGCAAGTGCAGGAAGCCTTAATATCAAATCTTTGGTTAACCCAACGACTGGTGTTCAATATGCATCCCAGTATGCTTTCACCAATGGCTACACAGCCAAATACGCTTACACTTCAGGTGATACAATCAAATCAAGTTTTACACTTTTGAAAGCAAGCAGTGTTTTATACAAGGAGGAACTCCTCAGCACCAAGAACGACACAGCCCATTTTGGTCGCGAAAACCAATACTCCCTCACCATTGGCGATGTCAAACTGGTAAGATTGCCCAACCATAGCACCCAGGTATATGTGAAAAACGTATTGCAATCAAAAGCTACTGTTTCCATGGTGGATAAGACATCTACCACAGAACCATCAGTTTGCCACCAGCGTGAGATTCAAATCACCTTCGAAGACGGAACCAAGACAACAATTTCAACTTTGATTGGCAATACAATAACCGACCTGTCAACACTTTTCACCTCACTGCATAATGTCTATTTCGCAGCCTATGTGGTTGACTGGCTTGGTTATGACATTTATTACAAAAGATAGTTCAGGTTAATTATTGTTTACATTTTTTCGGTTTACACTTTTTTTTCGGTTTTTCTCACTCCCGCATTTGATCTCCCCGATCAATGCGGGAGAATTTTTATAGTGAATTTAAATTGATCCTTCTGAAAAAATCCTGATCCAACGGAAATAACCAAATAAATTGCAATGGAATCTCCGGATAAGCATCTGTAAATATCTTGTATTTATTCCTTTTCACCTGACTGCTGTCATATTTTACC
>CAIUUO010000115.1 GCA_903902325.1 uncultured Bacteroidia bacterium | reverse complement strand
TGAGAGGGGAATTTGTTTCCATCCTAACTCCGATTCAATTAATGAACGGATGTCGGTTTGCACAAATAAGGGTGTTTTTCGAACGTATTCTTCAGCTTTTGCTCTAATGTCTGATGATAAGGAATTTAAATAGTAGACAGCATTTTTAGCAGTAAGTTCTTTGTTCAATTTGTCATTAAAATTTCCCGATAAGTCAGTCCAAATTACTGCATCTAGTCCTTCATTTTGCTTCAACCAATTTTCAATGGTTTTCTTTGTTGGGATTTTTGATTGAATGATATCTTCACCGCCAATAAGATTGCCTATTTTATTTTTACCACAACCTTCTCTGACGGCCAAATCCAGAATTGAGTGATCTAGTTCTTTATATTTTGAAATAGCATAAGAGGTTTGGATATTTGTCTTTCCAGGGACTATTACCAATGTTAATCTGCCGTCCTTTGAGATTCTTGCGAACTCTATGGGAAGCATTGGCCCTTCATCAAACCAACCATTGATGCCGATTGACTTATCGATCAATAAATTTCTTGGATCCCAAATTAGGGAACCCCATCCTAAAATTGCGATTTTCATGGATTTATTGCATCTTATTTGAAAAGATAAATAGTGAATCCAATTAGTGATATAATAAATCCGACAAGTAGGCAATACCTCTGAAAATCATACAATTTCCATGTCAATTGACCAATTTCATTTGTAAGTTCTGATACTTGGTCTTCCGTTTTGCCTTCTTTAAGATATCTAGCTGTTAAACGAAAATCTTTTAAGCGGTTATGTGTGAACGAGCCATAAAAGACTAAGGAAAGCAGCAAGAATCCAATACCAAACATCAGTGATTCAAGAGCTTCACAATCAACCCTCCCTTTATTTGAAACTATAAAATTCAAAACATAACCCATGATAGCAGAAGCAAAAATCATGTAAAGGTTCGCGCTAATTCCTAATTGAACTCTTTGAGTTTCTCTCCATTGGCGGTACAATTTCCTATCAATATCATTTGCACCTTGATTTCCATTTTCAAAAGCTTGAAGTTGACAATCGTTGCAAGAATTTACTTTTATTCGGATCTTAGATTTCGACTTCATGATATAGTGTATCGCAATTTTTACCTCAAAATATAGAAAATGTGATCCTTTTCATAATTGGGTTCGGTTCTTCTCCCAATTATATTTAAATGTCAGTTCAACCCTTCCCGGGTTGTGGTTTATTGCTGACATTTTTGCCCCCAAATTCTTTGGGGGTTATTCATATTGAACCCTGGCGGGTTCAGACTTACTGCATTTTCTTTGTTTTGGGTAAGAGGACAGAAAAATTGATCATCAGGTAGAGTCCTTCGTAATTGGATATTTTGCCTGTGGAAGTATTGAGCAGCATGTTGAAGTTGAAACCGAAATTGCTCTGATTGAATATTTTACGCTCGAAAAGATAGGACAATGTGCACAATTTGTTCTGATCAATGGCGGCAGGCTGGTCCATCGCGCCGTTTTGAAAAAGAGGCATCCCCAACGGAGTAAAATAACGCGTACCCTGCCAGTACCCGGCTACGATATTTCCGTACCCGGAATTTATTCCTGCATGGAGGTACCACGCAGAACCTCTAACAGACTTCAGGGCCGTCTGGCCTTCAGGGTAGGTAGACTGAAGCAGTGTGGCCTCCAAAAGCCACGATTTAAAAACGGATCCTTCAATCTGTTGACTGAATTTAACTCCTTCTGAGACTGCAATGTTGGTATGTGCCAGTCCGGGCGCAGTGTCTATTTCTCCTCCTTCATGAAGTCCGTTGAAGGTGATGGGAAGCGTCAGCTTTGAATTCCCGCCGTGGTAGAGGGTTCCTTCAAGCACGGTTCCGAATACGAACCGCTCCTTAAAAGGATCTCCTTTAAAAATCATCTTCTGCCAATCGATCCACATATCAGCTTTCAGGAAGTGATTCTTGTATTTTGCCTGGATTCCGGCTTCGGGACTGCCGTTCAAGAAATGCTCACTATCCATGACAGGTTCCGGCAACCCATGGTTTTGATCCCCGTTCAGGTTTCCCATCCTGAAGGTAACGTGCTTTTCAGGCTGATAAACAGCAGCAAACCAGGGAAAGGCCTTGTATTCATCCCGTCCGTTGTATTTCAGGACTTGCCCGCCAATTTCAAAACGGAATTTCTTGTCAGGATAGTAAATCAGTTTGGGCCGTATCCAGGCACCCGTGAGGGTATAACCGGTAGCATATTCACTCTTGTATTCATTGTTTTTGAAGAAGCTGAGATTGTCGACAGCGATATAGAGGTTTCCCGTTGTATCCGGATTAAAAGGCTCATCACCCAAAAAGATTTTGGTTATTTCCTGCGAGAATGCTCCGTTGGAGAGCACTACCAGCAAAAAGACAACCATCAGCTTTTGTCCTGACCCTGAAATTAGAGTAAGAATTTTTTTAATCAGATTATTCATTTGCATTGACGTGTTTAACCACGAAACGATCATAGAGGAACAGGAGGATGGCTGCACCAATCCCAATTCCGGATATCACCATCCAGATAGAGGAGGGATGATATTTGTCCCAAAGAAACCGGGTGAACTGTTCATTGTTCATCCCCATTTTCTGGGCTGCACTATAAAGGTAATCATTTTGTGAAAAATGTTCACTGATAGAAGGTATCTGAAAATTCCGGGAAACTGCTTCACGTTGGGCTAGAGATACTTTGTCTGACAATGACTGATACAGGTTTCCGGATACGAATCCGGCAAAGAAGGAGCCAATGGCTACAGGGATAAAGGAGCAACCCATGTAAAGTGCTGTTTTGTTGGGAGGGGCTATCCGGCCAATGTATTCTGTGATTTTGGGTGAACTGGCCATCTCTCCGAAAGCAAAAAGCATGAGGAAAAGCAGCATCAGCAACCCATTCTGAGTCGAAAAACATAAACCCATGGCAATAGAAGCAATAATAATTCCGATGGTCATCACCCTCAGTGGCTTGAAGCGCATGGCAATCGAGGAGACGATAATCTGAAAAACGATGATGAAGCCCGCATCCGCGTTCACCATTAGTTCAGCGGGTATGGTGCCGTCGGCAGATCCCATTTTGGCTGCAAGCCAGGGCCAAACACTGTGAAGGAAATTGAAAACGGGATGGGTATTTCCCCATTGGTCAATAAAGACAGGCAAAGAGAGAAAAAGCTGGTAATACATGGTCCAGAAACCTGCAATAATCAGAAGGAAGAGGAAAAAGCGCCAGTCAGACAATGCTTCAAGAATATTGCCCGTCAGCCTCTTCAATTCATCGATTAAACCAAGGCGAATCTCCCCTGCTTTTTCCCTTGCGGGCTCCTTGAACAAAACAATCAGCAGTACGAAATTGAAGGCAATCACTGCTGCAGAAGCATAGAAAACATAATCCCATGAATATTTCCGGAAAAAGCTCGTCACGAAAGGCCCCACAAATGCGCCGATGTTGACCATCATGTAAAAGATGCCGAATCCGATGGAGGAGGTTTCGGCATTGGTGGTCTTGGCCACCGTGGCTGAGATGATTGGCTTGAAAAGTGCGGCGCCGATGGCCAGGAAAAGATAGAGGATAAAGACAGCCGAAAAGGTGTGGAACATGGGCATCGTCAGGAATGCCACGGTATAAAGGCTATAGGCGATAAAAAGCGTTTTGCGGTAGCCTATCCTGTCGGCGATGGCTCCTGTGATGAGCGGCAAAAAGTAGAGGATGGCCGTCCCGATTCCCATCATCAAACCCTTTTGGGTCTGGCTGAAGCCCAATCCACCCTGGTCGGTAGAGCCGGTCAGGTAAAGGGCAAAAAGCATGTAGAAGCCGTAGAAAGCCCATCTTTCGAACAATTCCATGGCATTGGCATACCAGAAATTGGAAGGGAATTTTTTGAAAACAGATATTCGATTTGTCATGGATTCAAAAGTATAAATTTCAGTTATTGTCCAACAATATTGCAGCATTTAATTATTTGGCTGATTGATGTGCCAGTTTTTGATCATCAGAGTTAAATTTAATCGTGATTATAAAAAATTGAGTAAATTTGTCTTGAGTATAGTAGTATAAGATGCCCATCCCGAAATGGCAGGATCAATCAGTAATGTATTACGTGGTAGCCATTAATGGACAAAATACAATCGAATGAAAGAGATTAGCTTTACTGCAATCATTGAAGAGAGTCATGATGGCTGGTTTGTTGGTCAGATAGAAGAGTATCCTGAAGTGATTTCTCAAGGTAAAACCATTGAGGAGCTTAATGAGAACTTGGTGGATGCACTAAATTTAGTTATGAAGTCGCACAAGGAAACTACACAGGAACTTTATCAGGGTAGAAAAACAATTCGCAGGAAAATCACTTTTGCCTGATGAAACGGAATGAATTCCTAAAACATTTAAAAAAATTCAATTGCAGTTTGCTTCGAGAAGGAGGGAGGCACAGTTTATTCATTAATACCACCAATGGGAAACAATCTGCCATACCTCGTCATCCTGAATTATCTGATTTATTGTGCAAAGTCATTTGCAAGCAGTTGGAAATCCCCTCAATAAAAAATGAAAACTAGGCAAAAACCCGACTGGCTGAAGATTAAACTACCCACTGGTTCCAACTACAGGCAGGTTAAGCGGATCGTGGAGGGCCATCACCTCCACACGATCTGCTCAAGCGGAAAATGTCCGAACATGGGAGAATGCTGGGGCGCCGGTACTGCCACTTTCATGATTTTGGGAGATATTTGCACGCGTTCCTGTAAGTTTTGTGCTACCCTGTCGGGGAAACCACTGCCTCCTGATGCTGATGAACCCGCAAAAGTGGCCGAATCAATCAGATTGATGGGCTTGAAGCATGTCGTAATCACCTCTGTCGACAGGGACGATCTTCTGGACGGTGGTGCCGGACATTGGGCAAAGACAATCAGGGAGATTAAAACTGTTAACCCTCATACAACGGTCGAAGTCCTGATACCCGACTTTGATGGCAATGCAGAGTTGGTTGCCCTTGTGGCTGCCGCGCAACCCGAAATTGTCTCCCACAACCTGGAAACCGTTGAGCGCCTTACGCCGCAGGTAAGAAGCAGGGCCAGGTACCGAGCCAGCCTGGAGGTTGTCAAACTGATCGGCTTAAGCGGATCCGTCTCCAAATCCGGAATCATGGTAGGTCTTGGAGAAACCTTTGAAGAGGTATTGCAGTGCATGGACGATCTTCGGCTGGCAAACTGTGAGATACTGACGATCGGGCAATACCTGCAGCCGACCAAAAAACACCTTGAAGTGGTTGAATACCTTCATCCTGACCAATTCGACGCTTTCAAAAGAGAGGGGCTTGCCCGGGGATTCAGGATCGTGGAGAGTGCGCCACTTGTTCGTTCCTCGTACCATGCCGAAAATCATGTGACACCAGTTAACAACTTATGAATACTGTTCAATTCATTGATCTTGGCCTTTCTGAATATGGCGAAACCTGGGAAAAGCAGGAGTTGTTGATGAAAGGAATCATCGACCAGAAGCTTGTAAATCAGCACCTTTCTGAATCAGAAAGGATTGCCACCAATGGCTATCTCCTTTTTGTTGAACATTTACCTGTATATACCCTGGGTAAAAGTGGAGAATCCCACAACCTGCTTTTGAGCAGTGCACAACTTGCTGATAAAAAGGTAAGTTTTTACAAAACCAACAGGGGCGGGGATATCACGTTTCATGGCCCCGGACAGTTGGTCGGTTACCCCATTCTGGACCTTGAGAATTTCGGGATGGGATTGAGACAGTATATATATAGTATAGAGGAGGTCATTATTCGTTCTCTGGGACAATTTGGTATAATTGCCTCACGGGATACTGAAGCCACGGGTGTCTGGCTGGATTCCGGTTTGTCTACAGCCAGAAAAATATGCGCAATTGGCGTTAAAAGCTCACGGTTTGTGACGATGCACGGATTTGCGCTGAATATAAATACCGACCTGGACTACTTTCGGTACATCCATCCCTGTGGCATTGTTGACAAGGGAGTGACCTCGATGGCGAAGGAATTGGGAGGGACAGTAGATTTCGAGCAGGTTAAAAAAGTGGTTTTGTCAGGTTTCTCGGCGGTTTTCGACGTTCAATTCAATGATTCAAGGCGATAAAGCAGCGTAATATCGTTGTTAAAACTCTTCCATTTCGATTTTATATCATCTTATCTGTTTTATAGATAGACAGTTATAATCAAAATTCATTTTTTATCTAATTTTTTCTCCTCTCATGTTTATGGGGAGCAAAACTCTTTATCTTTGCACCCACGTTTAAGAGGCGATACACGCAGGGATGCGGGAAGTTTTTAAGGCGAAGTTCTTTGAGGGTATCCGGATAAATTCCGATAAGGAATAAGGATACGGCAGGTTGGTCAAAAGATTTTTAGAAAAAACGATAAAAAGTTTTGTTTAGGAACAAAAAAGGCTTTACATTTGCACTCCCTAAACGAACGCAAAGCAGTGATGTTTTGCGGGAGAGAAGGGAAAGAAAAGAGACAAAAGTTCATTGAAAGATATTAAGAAGGTTAGAAGAGAAGATAAACTAGGTTCCGGGTATGGTAGCTGGATTTTCCGCAAGGAAGAGTAAGGCAGGATTATCTAAGGGAAAATAAGTAAAGCCTGAGGTTCTGGATTATATTTAAAATTTTCTATACAACGGAGAGTTTGATCCTGGCTCAGGATGAACGCTAGCGGGAGGCTTAACACATGCAAGTCGAGGGGTATTATAGCAATATAAGAGACCGGCGCACGGGTGAGTAACGCGTATGCAACCTGCCCTTTACAGGAGGATAGCCCGCTGAAAGGCGGATTAATACTCCATAAGATGGTACTGCCGCATGGCAGAGCCATAAAAGCTGAGGCGGTAAAGGATGGGCATGCGTGACATTAGCTAGTTGGCGGGGTAACGGCCCACCAAGGCTACGATGTCTAGGGGTTCTGAGAGGAAGGTCCCCCACACTGGTACTGAGACACGGACCAGACTCCTACGGGAGGCAGCAGTGAGGAATATTGGTCAATGGGCGCGAGCCTGAACCAGCCATCCCGCGTGCAGGAAGACGGCCCTATGGGTTGTAAACTGCTTTTGTGCAGGAAGAACGCTCTTTACGTGTA
This sequence comes from uncultured Bacteroidia bacterium, assembly GCA_903902325.1. GTDB lineage: Bacteria > Bacteroidota > Bacteroidia > Bacteroidales > Prolixibacteraceae > CAINVV01. Next base: position 41 of record CAIUUO010000115.1, on the reverse strand, counting down.
GAGAGGTGACGGTACTGCATGAATAAGCACCGGCTAACTCC
>CAIUUO010000114.1 GCA_903902325.1 uncultured Bacteroidia bacterium | reverse complement strand
TTTTAATAATCTTTATTTTAATTACCACTAAATTTTTTTAATTCTTTCCATCTAGGATCCTCCGGTTCATCTGAAGTTTTGCCGTGGTATCTCAGTTCTTCCAGTTTTTTGATCATTACCGGATCACACAAACTTTCTCCATCTTCTCCATCTGGATGAATTCTCCGGATGGGCAAACTTAAAATCACGAATTCGTAGATGTACTGTGCAATCAAAACCTGAAAATCAGTCGGATGAAGATAAATCATTTCGGCTTCATCTTCGACAGGTTTGTCACTGAATTTGACCAACAGTTCCCTTTTACTTTCCAAAGAATAATTAAAATTTTCAAGGCACCTGTCGCAGATAAGTTGTACAACACCACGAATTGAAAAAGTTAACCTCAGATAGGTAGAACGTTTTTCGAGTTCAACCTGAACTTTCAAATCACCTTTCTCAACTTCCGAATTTTCAAATTCGTCAAAGAAGCGATCGTTGACATCAAAATCAAATAGATGCTTCCCCTCACTCAATCCTGAAAAAGGAAGGGTGTATTGCGAAAGGTAGTTCATAATTATCCCACTTAAAAAGCAGGGCAAAGGTATAAAAATTTATTATACAAAGCAGATGCGAAATAATGTGAAAATGTGAAAATGTGAAAATGTGGAAATTAGCTGATTAGATGATGTGCTGATATGTTGATTAAGAACCTGTTTGATACAGATTTGGAAAATAGAATAATGTTTCTTGAGCCAGATTTCACATTTTCACATTTTCACATTTCCCAATTACCATATTTCTGACGGTCTGGCAGATTCCTTCAGCGTCAAATCCGCATTCGTGGTACAATTCCTTTTGAGTTCCCTGTTCGATAAACCTATCCGGCACTCCCAGCCTGACCACCGTTTTCTTTAATCCCCGGGAAGCAAAATATTCAAGGACTGCGCTGCCAAACCCACCATTGATCAGTCCGTCTTCAATGGTGATGATCTGATCGAAGTTGGCAGCAATTTCATCCAGTAATTCCTGGTCGATGGGTTTAACAAACCGCATATCATAATGGGCAACGGATATATTTTCCGCAGCAAGGATACTTCTTGCCTCTGTAACAAAGTTGCCGGGATGTCCGATGGAAAGGATGGCAACATCAGTTCCTTCTGCCATTTTTCGTCCTTTTCCAATAGGGATTTCGGAGAATTCAACTCTCCAATCCTTATGGAGCCCGTTTCCGCGAGGATAACGGATTGAAAACGGTCCTTTCCCATGAAGTTGAGCGGAATACATTAAGTTCCGTAATTCTATTTCATCCATAGGAGCAGAGACTGTCATGTTAGGGATGTTCCTCATGAAAGAAAAATCGAAGATCCCATGGTGAGTAGCTCCGTCAGCCCCAACCAATCCTCCACGATCCATGCAGAAAATGACATGGAGATTTTGAAGTGCGACGTCGTGGATGATCTGATCGTAGGATCTTTGCATGAATGAAGAATAAATATTGACAAACGGTATCTTTCCGGAAACGGCCATTCCTGCGGCAAAAGTTACAGCATGTGGTTCTGCAATTCCTACGTCAAAAGCCCTTTCAGGCATTTCTTCCATCATGATATTCATGGAGCAGCCGCTCGGCATCGCAGGAGTAACTCCGACAATATTTTTGTTTTTTCTTGCAAGATCGAGTAGAGTCTGTCCGAAAACAAACTGATATTTGGCAATTTTAGTATTGGAATCGGGTTCATTGAATATCTCACCGGTTACCGCATCAAATTTGCCGGGAGCATGCCATTTGGTTGCATCATTCTCAGCAGGAGTGAACCCTTTTCCTTTTTTGGTCAGGACATGAAGTAGTTTTGGCCCGGGAATTTCTTTCAGATCATTGAGAATCCTGGTAAGAGTTACTACATCATGGCCGTCCACAGGACCAAAATAACGGAATCCGAGTGCCTCAAACAAGTTACTTTCATCAAAAACAATTGATTTTACAGCATGCTGGTGTTTTCGAAGCAACGTCAGAGTGTTTCTGCCTGCTCTTTTGAAATGATGTAATACCTGCCATACCCCAGATCGCAGCCGGTTGTATGCCCTGGATGTCTGCATTCTGACAAAATATCTGCTGATTCCACCAACATTGGGATCTATTGACATGTTGTTGTCATTGAGGATCACCAGAATATCTGCATTGGCGCCACCGGCGTTGTTTAATCCTTCAAACGCCATCCCGCCTGTCATGGATCCGTCGCCAATAATGGCAACCACTTTTCGGTCCTTCTCCCCATCCAGTTGGGCTGCGATTGATATACCAAGTGCAGCGGATATTGAGGTAGAGGAATGACCAACACCAAAAGCATCATATTCACTTTCCGATCTGTTAGGGAAACCGCTTATTCCCTTGTATCTCCTGTTCGTATGAAACTGCTTTCTTCTTCCTGTCAAAATTTTATGGCCATATGCCTGATGTCCAACATCCCAGATTAATTTATCATAAGGGGTATTGTAGACATAATGGAGGGCAACGGTCAATTCAACAACACCCATACTCGCTCCAAAATGACCGGGATTACAGGATGCTTCACGAATGATCATCTCCCTCAATTCGGCACAGACCTGAGGCAACTCTTTTTCATTAAGTTTCTTAAGATCAGAAGGGTAATCAATATTTTCGAGCAGATTTGCCATTCAAACAAAACTAACAGGGATACAGGAAACTGGATTTGTTTATCGGAACAAAGATAAACTTAATTCAGCTGATGTAATTAACTTGATTTTTAATGGTCAGATGAAATATCCATAAGGGAATATTCACTCTTACCGAAAATGAATAGGTGGGAAATCTATGGGGTAATTTTTTTTATACACACGAAACAGAAGATAAGCTATGGTAATAATCTGAAACCAATTATTTCATAGCAGTTATTTAGCAGCCCAGACTGATTTCAGCGTATGTGCCTCCAATGATTCAACAAAAAGTTCACCTCCCTGGGTATATAAAATCATTTCATCTTCTTTGATCTGAGCCGGTGAAAAACAGGTACTGATTCCCATCTCTCCGTTATTTCCCAAAATCTCAATCGATGAACGATCAAACAATATTTCCAGTACTATTTTCCCGTCAATTGGTTCAAGGACCATTTTAATCCCGTTCACATCAATGGTTTTCTTCGCCGAATCATAATGAATGTCAGTGCCGCCGGATTGTTTTCCATTGCGGACAATGATTCCGAAACTGTCAGAACTCTTAATTTCCACTGTTGTTTTCAAGTACACAACATCACCTTTTATTCCTCCGAGAAGATTGCCTTTTAAGCCGGGAATCAGATTCTTATCTTTCTTTAAAAGTTCATTATCAAAAAGTTTGGAAATCGATTCAATTGGTTTTCTGCATAACACAGGCCCTTTTTTAGTTGCCCGAAGAGTAAGTTCCATTGGGAAACTCATTTGTCCGTTGAAAGGCATTTCAGAATATTCTCCGCCTCTCATCCAGGCAATTTGAATTACCTTTCCGTCCGGAGCATTGGAGAGAGTTTGGGCTGCAAAGAAATTTTTTCCGAAATCGAGTTTTCGCATTTCAGTCTCAGGTTTAAAAGTCATTCCATCAAATGCCCCTATCCTGTAATCTCCCTCTCCACTTAATAAAACCCACTTTTTCTCGGACTGTTTACCTTCAAATGCAACTTCAAAAAGATCAGGACACTCTCCAATTCCGTCTATATTGTTTCGGTATTCCCAGTGAAGCAGATCGGAAGAAGAATACAAATTAATACTTCCGGTTTTTGACTCTTTCCCTTTGCCTTTGTAAAAAGCCATCATCCATTTTCCGGATGCAGCATGGTAAAAGACTCTGGGGTCATGTGTATCTTCCCCGGGGTTGCTGATGAGCGGATTTTTGGAATATTTTTTCCAGGTCATCCCTTTGTCTGTGCTAAAGGCTAAATTTTGGTTCCCCTGACTGTCCGAATAAAATATCAGCATCGGCTTTTCGCTGTTTTGCTGCAATCCCGACAGGTTCAACGAATCACTCACGGCAGAGCCAGACATTGGACGACAGGTTGTGATATTTGTGGCCTTTTCATCAGGGATAAAGGCAAATGGGAGATGTTGCCAGTGAACCAGATCCTTGCTTACTGCGTGACCCAGTTGGTTGCTTAATATTTTGCTGTTGATGGATACATTCTGATAGAATAGATGGTATTCTCCGTGGGAATAAATAAATCCACCAGTCTCAAACAACCAATTCTTCTCTGGCGAGAAATGAATTTGAGGTCTAAATTTCTCATTGTAATATTTATGGTCCGATTTCGCAGCAACCAATATAAACACCAATAAAAGTGAATAAATTATATTCTTCATATTTCAGGGAATTTAGAATTACCAGGTTTCCATATGGATTTTTCAAATATACTGTTAAAAGGAAAACATTCATAGGGCAAATAGTAATTATCTCTATCTATTTAAATCGTAATTTTGCAGACGGAAGTGCCTAAAATAATTTAAGTGTCTAAAATGCCTAGAGTTATTGACTCAGAACATTTTTATCATTGAGGCTTAAGTACTTTAGGCATTTTAGGCACTTTAGTTCACTTTAGGCACTCAATAATTTTAAGGAATGACCAATAACATTGAAATAATGGCTCCTGTGGGTTCATATGAATCCCTGATGGCAGCCATACAGGCGGGTGCCGGCTCCGTTTACTTCGGCGTGGAGCACCTCAATATGAGAGCAAGATCAGCCAATAATTTTACATTACAAGACCTGAAGGAAATTGCCGATCGAGCAGGGAAGGCTGGAGTAAAAACTTATTTGACTGTAAATACGGTTGTGTTTGACGAAGAGGCTGAAACACTGAAAAGGATTATCCATGCAGCGAAAGAGGCGGGAGTCTCTGCAGTCATTGCTTCTGACCTTGCAGTCATCCAGACTTGCCGGGCCATAGGCATGGAGGTACATATTTCCACTCAGTTGAATATTACCAATTATGAAACGGTGAAATTCTACGCTCAGTTTGCAGATGTAATGGTTTTAGCGAGAGAGATGAACATTGGCAGGGTGTGGGAGATTTCAAAAAAAATCAGGGAAGATGACCTTCGTGGCCCCGGGGGCGAAGTGATCCGGCTTGAGATGTTCGTCCATGGGGCCTTGTGCATGGCGACCTCCGGGAAATGTTACCTTTCCCTTCATGAAATGAATTCTTCGGCAAACAGGGGATCCTGCCTGCAGAGTTGTAGGCGGGCCTACACGGTTACGGACAAGGAAACCGGGGCCGAACTGGAGATTGACAATGAATACATCATGTCGCCTAAAGATCTGAAGACGATTCATTTTTTGAATAAAATTCTGGATGCGGGTGTGACAATTCTTAAAATCGAGGGGCGTGCGCGAAGTGCGGATTACGTGAAATGTGTGGTCGGATGCTATCATGAAGCTGTGCTTACTTACCAGGAAGGTACTTTTAGTGAGGAAAAAATTGCCGACTGGGACAACAGGCTGGGAACCGTTTTCAACAGGGGGTTCTGGGATGGTTATTACCTGGGTCAGCGATTGGGTGAGTGGAGCGGCAACTACGGTTCCCTGGCCACAAAAAGAAGAGTCTATCTGGGGAAGGTAACCAATTACTTTACAAATGTTAATGTGGGAGAGTTTAAACTCGAAACCGGCTCATTGAAACCAGGTGATGAGATCATGATCACCGGACCAAGCAGCGGAGTTCTGCAAACGCTCGTGAAAGAAGTCCGGGTAGATTTGAAATCCGTCGATGAGGCACCCAAAGGGTCATACTGCTCGGTGGCAGTGCCTGCCAAAGTCAGGAGATCCGATAAAGTCTATAAAATCGTGGATGCATCCCAGGTGAAATCCCAGTAGGCAGTCAACATTGCTTTGGGAATATTTGCCTTAACCCCGACTTTTCCTTGTTAAAATGCTATTTTTACCCTAGTTTATCGAAAAGCAAAGATGGGGAAACGACTCTTGATATGGATAACCGTTCTTTTAATTGCGGGAATTGCTACAGGTTGGTATTTCTTTGCCCGGGAATCAAAATACTTCGGCACCTCTCCGATCAGGGCGGTTCCCGTTGAATCCCCTTTTTTCGTGCGTATCCGAAATCTTGGTGACTTTGCCACAAAGACAAAAATGAACAAGAGTTGGCAATCACTGCAAAGTATTACGCAAATTGCCAAGGTTTATCACGATTTTGTATTCATTGATTCATTAATCCTGCAAAATAGCGCTCGAAAAAACTTCTTTAGGCACAAGGAACTGATCTATGTTCCGGGGGACAGTTCAAACCTTTATTTGCTTGAGATCGGTAGCATCAGTGAAAAAAACAGCATCCACTCGGTTATCCGCAATTATTTTCAATCAAAAAAGATTATTGCAACCGAATCTGAATTCAGGGATGCCTCAGTCGAACATTACGAATGGATTGAAAAAGGAGAAAAGAAAAGGGCGCATTTTTCATTTTACAAGGGGATTCTTATAGTTTGCAATGAAGTTTCCTTGCTGCAAAAGGCATTGGAACAGACCGAAAATCGCTCTGTTCTGGAAGATTCCGACTACATGAAAGTGAGTAAGAACTCAACGGAAAATTCCGATCTCAATATTTTCATTAATCACAAAACCTTCCCTTCCCTGTTGAACCGTTATTACGCAGATTCGACCCTAACAGGGATCTTCAGGCCAGACTATGCCAAATGGACGGAAGTGGATGTTCTGCAGAAAGAGAATCAGCTTCTCATCAATGGGTTTACAATTGCCGATTCAACAAGGACATTTTTCGTGGATATTTACAAGCACCAGAAACCGGTAGAAGGTTCACTTGTCCCGATGATGCCTGTCAATACAAGCTATTTTATTGTACAAGCCTTATCCAATCCAAATCAATATTTTGATGATCTTATAGCCTATCTTGTGAAAAGCGGTAAATCAGTCCAATACAGGCAACAACTTTCGGCGCTTTCGAAAGAGCTGAAAATTGACGTCAGCCATTATTTGGTCAACAACTGGGCGGGTGAAGCCGCTGTTGTATATACCAACAACAATCTGAAAGACTCTGCAGACAACAGGTTTTTATTACTCAGAATAAAAAATGGAACCAATGATCTGTTATTCAATGCACTGAAGAAATGGGCTATTGCAAATAGAACCAATTCTATTGATTTCGGATTGACAAATTCCGGAAGTGATGAAATCTTTGAAATGCCTGACGCAAATTTTGGAAATCTTCTTGGAGTGAGCTATTTCAGCAGCATAAAAACAAAATGGATGATTTTGGGCGATGAGTTTATCCTGATGGGTTCCACTCCAGGTTCCTTAAAAAGATATATGGACTGTCTTGGAGCACACCAATTTTTGATAGGGAAATCGTCGTACCAAAGATTTACTTCGGTCCTTTCTAAAACTTCCAATTTCTATTTTTGGTGTGCCCCGGGGCAAGCACTTTCATTTTTTGAACAGGCCTTTCAACCAGACCTTTACCGGAATTTTAAAAGAGTAATTTCAAGTCTGGCAAAGATTGAAAACATGGCCTGGCAGTATGGTTACGAAAAGGGAATGACCTACAACACCGCTTCACTCAATGTAAATCCATCCGCAGAGCTGAACTGGATACCTTTCTGGAGCATTCCGCTAAAAGCAAAAACGCGGAATAAGCCACAATTTATAAGCTATTCAGAGCAGGGGACTGAGAAAGACCTCGTATTTCAGGACGTGGAGAATAATCTTACCGATATGGACGGGGATGGAACAGAACGATGGAAAGTTCATCTGGAGGGTATGATCATTGGAGAAATCAAAACAATTGACTACCGGAAGAATGGAGATTTTCAGTTGCTTTTCAATACAAAAGATGCCATACATCTGATTGACCGAAAAGGCGTTGAAATTAAGAATTATCCGATCAGGCTCAAATCGGAGGCCACCAACGAAATTTCTGTCTTTGATTATGAAGGAAAGAGAGATTACAGATATTTATTGGCCTGCCGTGACCATAAAGTTTATAATCTTGACAAATATGGGAAAATGACTCCCGGATGGCAGACAAAAGTGACACAAAGTATGGTTGAAATGCCTGTAAGATACTTCAGGGTCGGATCGAGGGATTACATTGCCTATTCTGATCATACACACACCTATATTCTTGACAGACAAGGGAAAGAAAGAGTTAAAATATCTGATGACTTTGTGCATTCAAAAAACGATCTTTTCTTGTTGAAAGAGAAAAATGGAGCTGCGTACATAGTGACAACCGAGGAGCACGGGAAGATCCGTTTGATTGGTTTTGATGGTTCTTCCAGGAAAATTGTTGTGGGGAATTTTTCAGGAAATCACAATTTCTTGCCAGTAACTTTCATGAGAGATGGTTCTATGGGTTTTCTATTTCTGGATAAGCAGACAGTTTTCCTGTACGATTTGGCAGGCAAAATAATTTTTTCTCATCCAGTTGTGGGACTCCCGGATGAGCCAATGAAGCTTTCTGTTGATGCAGACACGGAATTGATTGAAATATATTTGATTGCAGCAAACAGAGCGATATTTTTAAGAAAAGATGGCTCAATATTTGACGCTAATCTTCCGAATGGATTCACACCTTTTACCATTGGTTCATTTAATATTAAATCAGGAGTTTCCAACTTACTCGCTCTTTCTGCGGATGGCTTTTTAACAAACTTTCAAATAATTGGAAAATGAAGATTCATCGATTTTTCTTTCTTGCCGGATTGGCGATTATTTTGATGGTTTCATGCAACTTGTCTGAATTCAAACTGAATACATTCTCCAAAATAACTGGACTTAACCCCATTGTCTATCGTCCGGTTTCGACAGGTATTTATGCAGCCAAGGATTATGCTGTGTTCCCTGAAACTGGATTTGCCCCTGTTACGGAGGATTCTTTGAATTTTCAGCCAAATCCTATACAATATCCTTTTACCGGGATGAACTTTAACACTGTCGGTTCAGATTCTATGTGGGTCATTATCAAAACGATCAATGACACACCCATGAAATACAGGTATTGGCTGTCCTATACTCCGGGGAAAACGATGCAGAGTCCGATTCTAAATGCAGCAAGTGTCAATGGAGCTGGGGCTATTGTTGCGGCTTCCACAGACTCAATCGAATATAAGCTGAATTCAAACGATGTTAAAAATCTGGGTTTAGCTACCGGAATGGATCTCGCCATTACGCTTTACAAACCAGGAACACCTGTTATCGCCAATGTTCTAAAAACCTCTCAAATCACTTTTAAAATCGGATTCAGGGCGCCAATTAATTTGTTTAAGCTTCAATAATGAGACAGTTTATTTGGCTCATTTCTTTTATCTTGTTGACCTTGTCAGGAATGAACGCCCTGAAAGCGCAGCCAAATAGCCTCTATTACCTGAAGGGAGTCCCGCAAACCAAAGACTTGAATCCTGCAAGACCTGGTATCGAGCAGGGCTTTTACCTTAGTATGCCCCTCTTTTCCAAACTGGATCTTTCCATTAACAGCAATAACATCAGTTTCAATGATCTAATCCATCGTGGAACGGGTGCCCAGGCTGACTCCATGGTATATGACTTTAAGAAATTCCTTTCAGTTCTCGATGTGAACAATTTTGTGAATGAGTCTGCAGCCCTGACATTGATTGAATTCGGAAGGAAAAAGGGATCCAGTTTCTATAGCTTTTCATGGACTGAACGCGAATTCTCGGAACCTTTTTTTACCAAAAATCTGGCGAATCTAATATACTATGGCAATGCACCTTTTGTCGGAACCAGGTATTCAACGGGTTATTTCGGCATAGCGGCACAGCAATACCGCGAATTAGCCTTTACCTATGCCAGGGATGTGAACAAAATTATAAGCGTCGGACTCACAGGCAAATTGCTTTTTGGTCTGGCAGGTATCAAGACATCCGGTGTAAATGCCGTGGCGGGTATGCCGATCAGCGGCGACCAGATTGATCTGAGCGCGAAAGGAAATGTATTTATTTCGGCTCCTGTAGATTTGCAACTTATCAACAACAATGGATACCATGCGCTTGCCATCAATAGCTTCAGTGCAAGCAGCTACTTAACCAATTTTGGCAATCCAGGGCTAGCGATAGATTTTGGCTTCGCGGCTAAAGTCACCAGAAAATTTGAATTCTCGCTGAGTTTGATAGATCTTGGGTTTATCTCCTGGCATAAAGACATCTCCTCATTTGCGGAAAACAATAATTTTATTTTCAGGGGGATTAACCTGAATACACCCACCGTTACGAACCTTCCTCCAGTTAAAACAGACGTTGCCAGCCTTTTTATCCCCTTGAGAGACAGTCTGCAGGCTGCCTTTTTCCCGACTCAGCCAAATGCCAAATTCACCACCCTGTTGCCTGTGAAGTTTTATGCCGCAGGTGAATACAAGGTAAGTGAAACTGTGACCCTGGGAGGAGTTGCTCGGGCAAGAATGCTGAGTAATATGGTTCATACCTCATTCACGGCCTCTGCCAATGCTGTGCTATCTCCAAATTTTTCAGTTTCCGGAAGTTATTCCTACATGGAATCAACCCCTGTTAACATTGGACTTGCCGGCGCCTATCGGATTGGGCATTTACAGATTTACGCGGCATCGGATAACGTATTCTCGTTCTTTAATCCCACAACTGCTACCAATGCAAACCTCAGGATAGGGATCAACCTGATTTATGACGAAGATGCCAAACCAAAGAAGGGTGTTTTCAAGAAACACAAGAAACGCACCCCTGTGGGTTGCCCTTTTGACCAATAAAGTGCTAAATCCTTAAGCCCTTAAAAAAAATTACTACTTTTGTGCCCGGTTGAAATTCTTAAAATCATGGCTCTCTTTGTAATTTTAAATATTGGAACCTTTTTCGACACGCTTTTCATCCTGCTTTTGGTCTATTATGGATTCAGATTCTTTCTCAGGTATTTTGGTCCAAGGGTAGTAGAAAAAGCAGCCGATAAAATATACCAGGATTTGAAAGCCCAGGAGGAAGCAAAACGAAGACCAGCATCGTCATCACCGGGGCAAATTACCGTCGAAAGAACAAACAACAGAGAAAAAATATTCCGAAGAAATGACGGCGAATACGTCGATTTTGAAGAGGTTAAAAAATGAGCAATCCTATCTCCAAAGTATCCCAATAACAAAAATGATACAACAATTCTCAATATGAACCAGGAAGATCTTTTTAAGAAACTTATTGCACACAGCAAGGAATACGGATATATTTTCCCTTCCAGCGAAATCTACGACGGGCTGGGCGCCGTTTATGATTACGGACAAAATGGCGTGGAGCTGAAAAACAACATCAAGAAATACTGGTGGGATTCTATGATCCTGCTGAACGAAAATGTGGTAGGTATCGATTCGGCGATTTTCATGCATCCTACGATCTGGAAGGCTTCCGGTCATGTTGATGCCTTCAACGACCCCTTGATTGACAACAAGGATTCGAAGAAAAGGTATCGTGCCGATGTGCTGATCGAAGAGGAATTGGGAAAGATCGAAGGCAAAATGGATAAGGAGATAGAGAAAGCGAAAAACCGATTTGGCGATTCCTTTGATGAGAAAATATTTAGGGAGACTAATCCCAGGGTATTGGAATACCAGCAAAAATGGGATGACCTTCACACAAGGTTTGCTGAGGCACTGAATAATTCTGATCTGGTTGAATTGAAACAGATTATAGAAGACAATGAAATCGTTTGCCCGGTTTCGGGTACCAGAAACTGGACCGATGTTCGCCAGTTTAACCTGATGTTCTCTACCGAGATGGGGTCCACAGCCGATAGCAGCCTGAAAATTTACCTTCGTCCGGAAACGGCACAGGGTATTTTTGTTAATTACCTCAATGTGCAGAAGACAGGAAGGATGAAGATTCCATTCGGAATTGCTCAGATTGGGAAGGCCTTCAGGAATGAAATTGTTGCCCGTCAGTTCATCTTCCGGATGCGGGAATTTGAGCAGATGGAGATGCAGTTCTTCGTACGCCCAGGTTCTGAACTTTCCTGGTTCGAACACTGGAAGGAAATTCGTATCAAATGGCACAAAGCCCTGGGATTCGGTGAATCAAATTACCGCTTTCACGTACACGAGAAACTTGCTCACTATGCAAATGCGGCGGTCGATATAGAATTCAAATTCCCGTTTGGCTTTAAGGAAGTGGAAGGAATCCACTCACGTACCGATTTCGACCTATCCCAGCACCAAAAATTTTCCGGCAAGAAAATTCAGTATTTTGACCCCGAACTGAATGAATCATATGTTCCATTCGTTGTGGAAACATCCATCGGTGTTGACAGAATGTTCCTCCAGATACTTTCCGCTTCCTATTGCGAAGAAGAAATTGATGCCGGCGACGGAAAAAAAGATATTCGTGTGGTGTTGAGGCTACCTGCCCCGTTAGCTCCCGTCAAACTTGCAGTCATGCCTTTGATCAAAAAAGACGGCCTCCCTGAAAAAGCACGGGAGATCATGAATGAACTCAAGTTTGAGTTTTACTGCCAGTTTGATGAAAAAGATTCAATAGGGAAAAGATACAGGCGTCAGGATGCCATAGGTACCCCATTTTGTGTGACTGTCGATCATCAGACCATGGAAGACAACACGGTTACCATCCGCTATCGCGATACCATGGAGCAAGAACGGGTGCCAATCAGTCAGCTAAAGTCAATGATCTCTGAAAAGGTAAATTTGAAAAGACTTTTTGAAAAGTTGATGTAAAACAAAAAACCGGTTATCAGCCGGTTATTTGTTTTTAGGATGATGGTCATTTCCTTTTCAGGGAATCATTGATAATAAACAATGTCCCCACCATGATGAATGGAATGTTGATGATGAGCACAATGAGCATTCCGACCCAAATAGAATTAGTCCGGTGGTAATTCATAAGGAAAACCGGAATGCTTGTGATCGCCCCGATGGCAATGAAAACGATCCCGCCCCATTTCTCTTTGTTCCAGGCAAACCAGAGTGCCAGAATCAGGACATAGGAAGGGATGAGATGGATCATGAAGTCACGCAGTTGCTCCCAAATCGTCAATCCGGGGGCAAAAGAATCCAACGCAAACATACTTACAAACAGGATAGCCGCGATGCAAAGAAATCTTGGTACCCAGTGAAACCAACTTTCCAAACTTTTCATTTTTCGGAATTTAGAGTTGAACTAAAGAAGGCAAACTAAAGAAGGCTAAAGGCTAAAGGCTAAAGGATAAAGTAATGGACTCCAAAGGTCATCGCAATTGATAATCTATTTGATTTAACTTTCAAAAGATCCGAGTTCCACTATTGCCACTTTTCCCTTTATCCTTTTTACTTTATCCTTCTGAAGGATTATTTATTGATTTCAGCTTCAAGAAGGCTTACCACCTCAGGAGTGGCTTTTACGCTTTCTTCTTCAGAGCCAATCTTTTTCATGTATTTAATCACCTTGTCCTTGCCAACAATCAGGATCACACCCAAACCATTGCAGTCGCCAAGTCCAAGCGCCTTCGGAATAATGTGGTCTTCGTCCAGCATGATCACCGAACCGACAAATTGTTTTTCTTTTTGACGGGCTTTCATCCTGATACCGGCATTTGGGATCCAGGTATCCTTGCAATTGGCAACGCCTATTCCCTGGTATAGTTTGTCGCTGAATTTTTTTGCCTTGACAGCATCCGATAGTTTGTCGTTGATATCTTTTACATCCGGATCGGTATATTGAATCAACAGGACTTTCTCGCCGACAAAAGGAATTGCTTTCGGTTGATTGTTGGCATCAGAAATCATCAGCGCCGACAGGCTCTTTCCAACAACGTCTGCTGTCTGGGCTTTCCCGATAACAGGAATTAAGTATAAAAAACAAACCAGACTTATTAAAATGGATAACCTTCTTGTTCCAAAAAATTGATTTTTTCTCATTGGTTTCGTTTTAGTCAATTATTGTTTTTACTCGCTTCATAAAGATAGTAATAAATATAACTATCTAACTTCTCTTAAATCAGATTGATTTGGTATGTAAGGAATCTACCAATCGAAAATCGAAAATTCAAAATCGAAAATTGTTATTTCCTTGTCATCTTTTCAAATATTTCCCTCTGCTCTATTAGGGCTTTGACTTTGTCGGAAGGATCTGTCCTGCATTCAAGCAAAATCCATCCATGATAGTTATTCTTCACGAAAAGATGCATTAAATCCTGGTAAGGATAGGTGGTATCATTCAACTCTCGCACATGGCAAGTGTCCCCAAATCTTGCTTTAAGGAGGTTGAAATTTGCTTCAAGGCCTCCTCCGTGAAGATCTTCAGGGTTACAGTTCCAGCAAACCGTTGCGTTCGGATGGTTTGCAACATCCATGATGGCCTTGATATTGGCTATCTCCTGGGTTTCATTGCCATGTACCTCCAGCCTGAGTTTTTGCCCCATATCAGCGCCATATTTTGCCAATTCGTTCAACGACTTTCCAATTTGCTCAATGGTTTTTTCATGAGGGATTCCGGCTCTGAACTGATTCGGTTTGACCTTCACACCCAATCCGCCGATATCATGGCTCAGTTGGAAGAAAGCTTTGGTTTGTTCTATTGATTCACGTAGTTTCTCAGGTTCCGGATAATCGTATTGCTGGTTGGTTCCCATGCCGACAATTACTATGGGACTGTCCTGAAATTTCTTTTTGACGAGAATCCTCTGCTCGTTGGTCAGTTTGGGACTTATCCCGTGGGCATGGTCAACCCGTAGTTCAACGCCGTGAATTTTTGATTCGGTCAGGTTCTTAATCAGCGTATCCTGATCCCAGTCTTTCCCCCACAGGTAAGTGACGAAACCAAGTTTTATTTCCTGCTTTTTAACCTTCCCAAAAACCAATTGACTTCCGGGTAAAAACATTGCACCAGTCAGCAAACCAGCGTTTCTCAAAAAATCCCTTCTTCCTGTTTCCTGATAATTTCTCATTTTTTTCGGTAATAAGTTTATTGAATAGAATAAATGATGTTTGAAGCTAACAGATCTTGTTTTCACAAACTTAACGCAAATATATTCGGTCAATAAATGTACAATAAAAAGTGAAAAGTTTAAAAGTCGGACAATAATTCAAATTTGATATATCCAAAGTATTGATATTCATTGATAATGTGAATTAATCACATGTCATTTCATCATTTATTGAATGAAATTTCTGTAACCATCGAAAAATAGCAGCATCTATTAAATGACTTTCAGTTAGAAGGTCAACAAAAAATAAAATAAAAAATAGTAGTCATGAAAAAGATTTTATTCACAACTGTACTTATTCTGACAGTGGTTTTCACTTCAGTTGGCAACCCGATAATTGCCGAAGGGCAATCTAACACTTCATTTGGAAATTACACGATCACAGCACTTGATGAACATGTAACCATTAATGGCAGAGAGATGGAAAAATACCTGATTTCCTATGAAAAGCCTGATATGAAAGTAATTGTTGCAGTTGACAAACAAAAAAAATGCGAGAAGTACTTCGTGTTGTCGGGTCAGCTTCCAATCCAGTATGAATGCAACGGAACATTTTTTGGCATCCAAAAGCTAGATAAGGAGCTAATCGAAAAGGGATTTACCAACTCAATGGAAATCCTGAACAAAAGGGAGTTTTATAACCAGAGAGTCTTGACTAGCGGACATACCGGAACTATTGAACACCTTAATCTGATAGCAGCTTTTTATCCGGGATTATTCACCAATACAGTTTCATGATTGTGGCATAAAGTAAAGGCTACGTATTCCCCGGAAAGGTATATTAAAGAGAGGCATCAAAGGATGTCTCTCTTTTTTGCTGTTTATTCTGAATGGCCAAAACGCTGTCAGGAGCAACAGGATCCAAGTGGAGTAAGTTTACCCTTTTTATCACGATTGAAATCGTTTCAGACAGAAACAATAGGTTAAAATATTTTAAATATGAGTTAATATAATGTTAAAAAATGGAGACTGGTGACTTTGGCTATTCAGCTGAAATCTTCATAAAATTCAGGTTTCGGGGGAAAATCATAACTGTAAAAAACAGATATTCAGACTATTAAAAAAGTGTTTGCCCGGATTGATGGAACTGCTTATTTCCAGTCAAGGTTAATTTCAGGCCTACAACCTGGTGACAGGCAAAAATTCCATGTGTAACGTTTAAAACACGGATGCGTCTTATTCATGACTTTGAGCTCAAAAGGTAGTTTGTTTATTTAACCTTTTAAAATGTTATTTGCCATGAAAAAGATTTTTTTATCTACAGTGCTTCTTGTTGCCGTATGTTTGGCTTCAGTGGGCCAGAATATTGTCGCAAGGGGAGAGTCCAATTCCGCATTTGGAAATTATAAAATTGTAAAGCTGGAGGATCATATGATTTACAACAACAAGGAGTTGGACAAGTACATGATCACCTATGAAAATACCGACATGAAGGTGATGGTTGCCATTGACAAACAGAAAAAATGCAAGAAGTATTATGTGTTGTCTGACAAAATTCCTGTTCAATATGAATGCAACGGCACCTATTTCGGTATCAAGAAACTGGATAAGGCTCTCTTGTCACAAGGTTACGGAACATCCCTTGACAATCTGAACCGGGAGGAATTTTACCACCAGAAGGTTTTGGTTAGCGGGACAACCAATACAATTGAGCACCTGAACCTGATTGCCTCCTATTATCCCGGATTGTACATCTGATTTTCCATCCGAAATATACCTGTTTTCAGTTTTTTCATAAAAAGCAAGGAAGACATCACCCCTCGTCTTCCTTGCTTTTTATGTATTCCCCTGCTATCAAGAGGTCGACAGGTTGAGTAATTTTGATATTTTCAGGATTTCCTGGAACCATAACTACTTGAAATCCTTTTTTTTCGACCACAGAAGCGTCGTCCGTGAAGGAAGCATTCCACTCCTGCGTGTAGGCTTCCCTTAAAATTTCAATCCGAAAAACCTGGGGGGTCTGAACTGAAAAGTAGTCTGAACGATCAACCGTCCTTGAATTTTCAAATGTCCCGGATCTCAGTGTTTCGTTTACCGGAAGTACCGGAATTGCTGATCCTGACTTAGCAGCCACTCCAAAGCACCTTTCAATCGTATCTTGCGAAACGAGCGGACGAACACCATCGTGTATGGCTACAAGATCCGCATCGTTTAGAGCCTCCAGCCCGTTTTTCACCGACATGAAGCGTGTTGCCCCTCCCTTCACTATCTGATGAGCATGATGGAAAGAATATTTTTTACAAAGTTCCTTCCAGTAACTGATTTGCTTTTCAGGGAGAACAACAATGACTGCAATTGTCGGATCGTATTGGATAAAGCATGAAATTGTATGCATCAAAACCGGCCTGTTTTCAAGCAGCATGAACTGTTTGGGAAGGTCACTACCCATTCTGGTTCCAATTCCTCCGGCAACTATGATGACACAATTATGCATGATATATTTTCATTCAAAAGGTTTTGCTTACAAAAATAGTTTTCCGCACGGAGATTACTTCCTTGTTTTAATTATTTTTGAAGAACACTTCATACAAACCACTATGAAAGACATTATTCAATATTTGAAGGATCTCGATGCCAACAATGAGAGGGATTGGTTCGATGCCAACCGCAAACGGTACGAGAAGACACAAAAGGAATTTTTGGAATTGACGGCCTGGTTGATTGATGAAATCAGGAAATTTGATGATGAAGTGCCGTTGCTAAAGCCAAAGGATTGCATGTTTCGTATCTTCAGGGATGTCCGTTTTTCAAATGACAAGCGTCCCTACAAGGCAAACTATGGTAGTTATATTGCGAAGGGAGGAAGAAAATCGGGTTATGCCGGGTACTACATTCATGTACAACCAGGAGAATATTTTGTATCGGGAGGAGTCTATATGCCACCTCCTGAGCATTTGCAAGCCATCAGACAGGAGATATATTACCATCCCGAAGGTTATACGGGATTATTGTACAAAGAACCTTTCAAATCGACTTTCGATCAGCATTATTTTGATTCACTGAAAACTGCACCGAAGGGTTATCCCAGGGATTGGGAACATATTGACCTGATCAAAAACCGTTCCTATGGTTTTGGCCATCATTTTAGGGAAGAAGAACTTTTACAGGCAGATTTTCTGCAAAAATGTTCTGATCTGTTTAAAATTATTTGTCCGCTGAACCACTATTTCAACAGGGCCATCGATGACAATTTGCCTGGATAAGTCAGTGTGATCATCCATGAAAATTCACATTTGTTAACAATAGATACGTTATTGTGCTGTCATACAATGCGATAATAAATTATGTAATTTGATTTTTATCCGTATTTTTGAGACTTCTATTGTTAAATCTAATGTCAATTTCATGAAAAGAGCACTTATAATCCTGTTTATTTTTATTTCTGCATCCGCACTTAAGGCGCAAAATGTGCAATTGCACTACAATTTAGGTGATAACCAAAAATATCTCTGGTCGCATGTCGAAATGTTCAAACCTGATAAATGGGGGAGCACCTTCTTTTTCATTGATATGAATTATGGTGAAGCTAACATGAAGGGCGTTACCCTGGCTTACTGGGAAATTTCCAGGGCCCTTAAATTCTGGAATAGTCCGTTTGCATTGCACGTAGAGTTCAATGGAGGATTCGGTCAGTTCAAAAATACCACACCACCAAACGGAGCCTATTCGATCAACAATGCATGGCTTTTCGGGGGAGAATACACCTGGAACACAAAGGATTTCTCCAAGGTATTTACTCTCCAACTGATGTATAAGACCATTCAGGATAAAAACAGCGCCGCATTTCAGATCACAGGTGTATGGGCCATCCAGATGCTGAAAAATACTGTGACCTTTTCAGGCTTTGCCGATTTCTGGAGGGAAGATAATTTCGAAGCTTCATCCAACATGACCAAATATGTTTTTTTGACCAAACCCCAGTTGTGGTACAATTTCACCAAGAACTTTTCGGCAGGTACCGAAGTGGATATCAGTTCCAATTTCGGCGGACACAGGGGTGGGATGGTCAACCCGAATCTTTCAGCCAAGTGGACATTTTAACTAAATACTGATCAAAATGCTGGAAAAGTACTTTAAACTTTCTGAAAACAAGACGAATGTAAGGACCGAAATCATTGCTGGGATCACCACTTTCATGACCATGGCCTATATTCTCTTCCTCAATCCTAACATCCTGGCCGCGACCGGTATGGATAGAAATGCGGTATTTTTTGCTACCGCAATTTCTGCAGGTTTTGTCACCATAGCAATGGGTCTGGTAGCGAACTTCCCTATCGCTCTTGCTCCCGGAATGGGACTGAATGCACTGTTTGCCACTGTGGCACTCGCAGGTGTAGGCATGCCCTGGCGTGTTGCGCTCGGAGCAGTCTTTATTTCTGGTATCATTTTTATCATTCTAACTGTAACGAAGATCCGGCAAATACTGGTTGTTGCTGTTCCTAACTCGTTGAAAAGGGCAATCACGGTAGGTATCGGACTATTCATCACCATCATCGGATTGAAACTTTCTGAAATCATGGTCGTTGGTACCAATCTGATTCCCCCTACTGTGGAAGCGGTCGGTAAATCGGGAGGAATGGCTACCCTTAAGTTCTTTGAATGGAACATTGGACTGGGAAACTTTCACAATCATGGCATGCTTTTGTGCCTGGTAGGTCTGACCATTACTGCCGTACTTATGGCAAGGAATATCAAGGGTTCTCTTTTGATAGGTATTGTAATTACTACACTGATCGGCATCCCTATGGGTGTAACCATCGTACCAAAGGATTTTGCATTTATTTCTCTTCCTGATTTCCATAATCTGGCTGTTGGAGAGCTGGACATCAGAGGAGCACTCAATATGGGTATTTGGACCGTCGTCTTTACCTTCACATTTGTAGAGTTGTTTGATACGTTTGGTACACTTGTTGGGACAGCTAACAAAGCGGGTCTGATCGACAAAGACGGCAATTCTCCCAAGATTGGTAAAGCAATGCTTGTTGATGCCATTGGCGTTTCGTTTGGAGCTCTGATGGGGACATCTACCGTGACTGCCTATGTCGAAAGTGCTGCCGGGATAGGCGAAGGAGGCAGAACAGGCCTTACCGCAATTACTACCGGGATTCTTTTTCTTCTTGCCTTGCTGATTGCCCCACTGGCAACCATGATCCCAAGTGCAGCCACTGCTCCAGCCCTGATTATTGTTGGCGTGCTGATGGCTTCATCGGTTCTGGATATTGATTTCCATGATTTCACAGAAGGTTTTCCTGCTTTTATGACTTTTGTGCTGATGCCGTTTACCTACAGTATTGCCAATGGAATCGCAGGTGGTATTTTCTTCTACACCCTATTGAAAGTTGCCTCAGGAAATGCCAAAAAGGTACATTGGATGATGTATATTCTTTTTTCTTTGGTCATTGTCAGGTATAATTTTCTGAGTGAATAAATGAATATTTTCAACAAAAAAGCCTTCCTTTATAGTTGAGGTGGGCTTTTTTCAGAAAAAATTGTATTTTTGCCGAACAATGAAGGTTCGTCAGTAGACGGATCTGTTGGTTTAGTCCGCCAGCCGGCGGATGACAGGGTAGGCACACTGGTTCTTTTTATGATATTTTTGAAGGGTTGTTAGCTCAGTTGGTTTAGAGCATTACCTTGACAGGGTAGGGGTCACTGGTTCGATTCCAGTACAACCCACAAAAAACAAGAAGCCGTCTCAATTTTCTTTGAGACGGCTTCTTGTTTTTTGTGGGTACAGAATCAGATTTTGATTTTAACTGATCCCATCTATGGAACAATCTCAATATTTATTAAAAAATTAAGACCGGCAGATCGAATCAACTCAGAAAATATCTTCCCTCCCTTACTGAAAAGATACCCAACTCTGATCATCTCACTACCGGCCTTAGCATAAAAACTCCTTAGGAGTCTTCAATTACTGCTTGATACCTGTACCAAATTTAGAAAGTTACCCTTTTATGCCACTCAACAGTTTTTTAACGTAGTATTTTTCAAATTTATCGTATTGTTATGCTTTTTTAACTTCCATTGCATTTTCAATTCCTCTATTTTCTCCTTATTTTGTAAAAATGAAATCATTTCAATATAATTATTTAAGTATGAGAAGCAATCATTTTTCCGGGAAGTTTTTGCTGGCCACCTTGGCTATTATTTTTTTAATAATGTTTATGGTTGGATGCAGTAAGACACTGAATACCAGTGCGGATTCACTTTATGTTCCAACTGCGTCGGATGCCACAGCAAGTGTGACTCTGGCAGATCTACAGGCAGGCAGAAACATTTATATCAATAACTGTGCGAAATGCCACACTCTATATCCTATTATAAACGTACCTTCCTCCGTTATTCCAACTATGGCTTCAAGGGCCGGACTCTCCGCAACGGAGACCTCACAGGTCACCAAATACATTAACCTGAGAAAATAGAAATCATATGTCAAAATTGCTATCCCCTCTCACGATTAAAGATGTTGTGCTCAGAAACAGGATTACTATTTCTCCCATGTGTCAGTATTCTGCCACTGACGGATTTGCAAGCGACTGGCATCTGGTTCATTTGGGCAGCAGGGCATCCGGAGGTGCAGGGCTAATCATTCAGGAGGCAACTGCTGTTTCGCCCGAGGGGCGCATCACTCCGGCTGATTTGGGTTTGTACATGGAAGGGCAGATTGAGAAACTACAGCAAATCACTGATTTTATTCATAAACAGGGGGCAGTTGCCGGAATTCAACTGGCTCATGCTGGCAGAAAAGCAGGTTGTGCCGAGCCCTGGAACGGAGGGCGGCAAATTGGCAGTAAAAGCAATGGCTGGACAACTGTCTCCTCATCTGTCAATCCTTTTTTCCCGGGGGATGAAGAGTCCATCGCACTGGACAGCAAGGGAATTCAAAAAGTAATCACGGATTTTAAAGTTGCAGCAGAACGTTCCCTGCAGGCCGGTTACAAAGTGCTGGAAATTCATGCTGCACACGGTTACCTGATACACCAGTTCCTGTCACCGCTTAGCAACCGCAGAAAGGATCAATATGGCGGAGTTTTTGAAAACAGGATTCGCCTGCTGACGGAGGTGGTTTCTTCCGTGCAGGTAGTGTGGCCTGAAAACCTTCCCCTGTTTGTCAGGATATCGGTTACCGACTGGGCAGAAGGCGGGTGGAACCCTGAAGAGGCGGTTGAACTTTGTAAAGTGCTGAAAAGTATGGGCGTCGACCTGATCGATTGCTCATCCGGTGGTCTCGTCCCAAATGCAAAAATTCCTGTTGCACCAGGGTATCAGGTTGCATTTGCCGAACGTATCAGGAAAGAGGCAGGCATCCTGACCAGTGCTGTTGGTTTTATTACTGAAGCGCAACAGGCGGAAGACATTTTGAATCAGGGTTCATCCGATTTGATCATGATAGGAAGGGAATCCCTCAGGGAACCCTACTTCCCTTTGAAAGCTGCAGCTATTCTGGGTGATGAAATTACCTGGCCTGTTCAGTATATCAGGGCTAAACCTTAATTTGGTGCGTGAATTGCGTTGTGGTCCTTTGAGCCTTTGTACTTGATTTCTTAATAATCCGCACGGGGACTTTTCTGTTTTCCATTTTAAAATACATTGATAACTTTAGCCCAAGGATTCCTGACAAATTGAGGTGTCTCATTCTGTCGGGCTTTTTATGCTTCCAAACGACCATTTATATCACAGTTAATACCTAATACAATGAGAAAGATCCTTTTGTTACTGGTTTTTTGCTTTTTTTTGAAATCTGCCCATACACAGCCAATGGGCTATGGTGCCCTAAACTGGATGTCGGACGGTAATAGTTATGCCTCCATCGAGAAAAATTCGATTGTACAGACTTCCTTGCCCACTTTCGCAAAAACAGTATTATACGATTGGGATAAAGTAATGCCAAAAGATGATGCGCATTCCAGGTTTATCTCCTCATTTGTATTGTCCGGGGATCAGAAACAGGTGCTACTGAAGATCAACACAAAAACGCAATACCATAAAATCACAGGTGAGGTTTGGGTTTACAACTCAGTGAGCGGGAAGATGATCCAGCTTGGAAAGGGTTTGAGGGCGGAGGGTCTGATGTATCCGAAATTTTCGCCCGACGGAACCAGGGTTGCCTATGTTTACCAGGATAAATCTGACCAGAAGGTGGTTTACAACCTTTATTCCGAGGATTTGAAGAGCAGGAGGATTATCCAGCTGACTTTTGATAAGGCAGACCGCAGCATCAATGGCACCTTCGACTGGGTCTATTCAGAAGAGTTGTTCTGTACGGATGGATTCAGGTGGAGCGATGATGGTACCCGGATTGCCTATTGGAATGTGGATGCATCCAAAGTGAGAAATTACCTGATGCTCAACACCACGGATTCAACCTATTCCTTCACGGTACCGGTTGAGTATCCCAAGGCAGGAGAAGATCCCTCCCCCGTAAAAATTGGGGTGGTTGATGTGGCCACTGCCAAAACAAAATGGATGAATATTGAAGGAGATCCCCGTCAAAACTATCTCGTCAAAATGGAGTGGTCGGCAAAAGATGAACTGATCATCCAGCAGCTTAACCGCAAGCAGAATGTATCGAAGATATGGTTGGCTAATACGGTTACAGGGGCAGGCAAAGTGTTGTGGACAGATACCGACAAGGCATGGGTTGATCTTGAGGCAACCTGGAATTCCAACAGCAACATGGGATGGAACTGGATTGAAGGAGGCAAGTCATTCGTCTGGGCCAGTGAAAAGGATGGATGGCGGCATCTTTACCGCATAGGAAGGGACGGCAAGGAGAGTCTGATAACCAAAGGGGATTTCGATGTCATCAAAATCTACCTGATCGATGAGCAGGACAACCTGGTCTATTTTTCAGCCTCTCCCGACAATGCTACCCAGCGTTACTTGTATTGCACGAAACTGGATGGTTCAGAAAATCCCAAAAGAATTACTCCCGCTGATTTCACGGGGAGCAACGATTATGTGATTTCTCCCAATGGTAAATGGGGCAGGCATAATTTTTCAAGCCATTTGTACACGCCGGCATCCGAATGGGTGGCACTTCCGGGCCATTCGCCGGTCGATGCTGAAAAAAGCATCACCAAAAACCTGAAGGAAGATGCGCTGGGCAAGCAAATCACTTTTTTCAAGGTTACGACGGAAGATGGAGTCACCCTTGATGGATGGATTGCCAAACCAAAAGATTTTGATCCAGCGAAGAAATACCCGGTTTTCTTTTATGTCTACGGCGAACCCTGGGGATGCACCGTGTTTGACAATGCCAGACTTGGTCGTTCGGGACAGTTTGGAGGCAACATCCCTGATATGGGCTATCTGTATGTTTCAGTCGATTGCAGGGGTAGTATGGCGCCACGTGGACGCGAATGGAGGAAGTCGATCTACAGGCAGATTGGCCGTTTGAATATCCGCGACATGGCCATGGGCGCAAAGGAGGTGCTGAAATGGAATTATTGCGATACCAGCCGCGTGGCGGTTCACGGTTGGAGCGGTGGCGGATCTTCCACACTCAATCTGATGTTCCAGTACCCTGAAATCTTCAAGACAGGTATCGCGGTAGCAGCAGTTGCCAACCAACTTGCCTACGACAACGCTTACCAGGAAAGGTACATGGGCATTCCTTCCGAAACCAGGGAGGATTTTTTAGCCGGTTCCCCCTATACCCATGCAAAAAACCTCAGGGGAAACCTTCTGTATATTCATGGAACAGGGGACGACAACGTCCATTTTGCCAATGCAGAGAAGCTTTTCAACGAGCTGATAAGGTACAACAAACCCTTCCAGATGATGGCCTATCCGATGCGTTCGCACGGTATTTATGAGGGGGAAGGTACTTCACAGCATCTGACCACCACCTGCAAAAAATTCCTGTTGGAGAATTGCCCTCCGGGAGGAAGGTAGACGAGAATCCCGGCAAACCAAGACTGGATTGAAGTTTTGTATGTTTGAAGGGTTTGAAATGTTTGAAAAGTTAATTTCGTTAACCCTTCAGACATTTCAAACTATATAAACATTTCAAACTAATTCTTTGCTGCGTGCAACTTGAAGCTCCTTATTTTTTGTACAGCCTTATCAGGACGACTCCCTGGGCGGGAACGCTGGCAGTGAATTTCTGTTCGGAAACACCGAGGTCGTTCTGATGCCAAAGATCCCTGACTTCCTGTTTCCCTGACAGTTGCAGTTCTGACCAGTCGACACCCATTTCGGCGGCATCTTTTCCCCTGTTGAATAATCCGACTGCCTTTGAGCCGTCGGCCATATTTTTGACCATGACAAAACTGTTGTCAGGCCGTTTGATCACCATAGCGCATTCGCCGAGAGGATCCTGGTCAACCTCGATGACATCGGGGTTGCAAAGCACGTTGAGAGTAAATTCATCCAGTTTGGACATGTCACCACTGTAGATCAGCGGGGATGCCATGAGGCACCAGAGCGACATGTAGGCATATTGCATGGATGCCGGCATTGGGGTAAGTTCAGGAACCCCCATTTTGGAGGCATTACCGATCCAGCCAATCTGGATGTAGTCGGGATCGTTCCATTCGCCGGGCTTGGAATTTAGCCTGTGTTCGCTGTTCTTTAGAGCCACATCGAAGATCCTGTCCAGTTCGAAACCGAGATCACCGGAGGTTCTCCAGCAATGGGCCCCGACTTCGCCTCCCCATTTCCATACATCTCCCATCCCATACTGGCAAAGGTTGTAAACGACGTCCCGGTCCAGGGATTGCAGGATGCTCCCCATTTGCCTGTATGGTTTCTGATAGGCTTCCAGGCTTTTGTCTTTTCCGGCTATCTGTCCGTAGGAACACCAGTCGTATTTCAGGAAATCGAATCCCCAATCTACAAATTGGCGGGCATCCTGTTCCTCGTGTTGCCAGGCGCCGGTAAACCCGCCGCAGGTCAATGTGCCAGGGGAAGTGTAAATTCCGGCTTTCAGTCCCTTGTCATGAATGTAACCCGTAAGTGCCTTCATGTCAGGAAAGTGCTTGTTCGGCAGTATATTGCCCTTGTCGTCCCTCAGCGGCCCGACCCTTTGCGGATCATTGTTTTTGGGCGCATTCATCCAGCAGTCGTCGATGTTGACATACTGGTAACCCACATCTGCCATACCGCTGCTGATCATGACATCGGCGGCTTCGCGCATCATTTTGTCCGTGATCCGGTCGTAATGGGCATACCAGTGGTTCCATCCCATCGGTGGGGTAAGTGCGAGCTTGTCGCCTGCAATGATCCTGAGGGCTCTTTTACTCTGCCCTTTTGAATTGACCGCCTGTATTATTACCACATATTGGCCTTTCGCCGGCGAAGTACCCGTGATGATGCCGGTCTGGGGATCCAACTTCAATCCTTTTGGCAAACCTTTCACTGTAAAACTGACTGGCTTTTCTCCCTGACAGGGAATCCTGTAAATAAACGGGTGGCCGGGCCTGCATCCGTAAACCTGCGGACCATTGATGCGTGGGATGGCTGAAGGAGCGGGGGTATAAAGGTCTTTCCCATCTTTTTCGTTACTCATCATTTGTGTAGCGCCGCCAACAGCAGGGAATAGCAAAATCATTGTCAAGGCAAAGATTTGTGCCAGGAATTTGCACCAGTTTATTTTTTCCATTTTGAGTTTTGTTAATGGTTATTTCATTCAGTCTGTCAATTTTTGAAGCAAATCCGGCGAAACAATCGTCTTTGGGTCGAATTGCGGAGCTGTCATGTATTTTTGAAGGCTGAACAGAAGCTGTTGTGCTTCCGGTCTCTGATCCAACCCGGACACAAGGTCAATCCCGGATACCAGAATCTTTCCCTTGCCCACCCTGGCTTCAAACAAAAGCGCCAGCGGGCGGTTGGTGAACCAGTCGTCGATTACCCTGACGATTGGTTTTAGTTCGCCCGGAAAATGGCTCAGGTTGATGGCTCCTGAATGGCTCATGGCATCCCTCCACTGCCAGTTGCTGTAGTATTCGGCAGGAAAGGATACCAGCGCCGGGTGGTTCGGATTGCACAATATTCCCAGCGTATGTGGGGCTTGTCCTCTTGTCCAGGCGGTGTTCCAGAATATGCTTGAAAATCCAATGGCTATCTTTCCTCCGAATTCGGGTGCCAGGGTTCCCTGTTTCAGGGTAAGTAAAACGGTGCCGCCCTGTTCCAGAAAAGACTGTGTAGACTGATCCATCCGGGGCACCATTTTTATCTGATTCATACCGGGTACTACCTCTTTTTTGGCCGGATAGACCCAGAAATCCCAGGAGTTGGAGAACGAATTCACAGAGATTTCCAGGGCCAATTTTTCAGCCTTAGAGATAGCGGAAAGGGGCAGGGAAATTTTTCCCAATGGGATACAGTTCCCAAGTGCAATATTGGTTCTGGGTAATTTCCCTTTCTGAATTGTTTTTCCTGTTTTGTCCGTTATTTTCCACGTGGGTGTGCAGGAAATAAGCGGTGCATCTCCGTAATGTGCTACCTCGGCGGAGGCTTCAAAGGTTTCGTTGTTGATAAAGATGCATTTTTTCATGCGGGCCAATGGCACCGTGGAGTTGCAGAATCTGCTGTATGCTTTGGTGGTAATGTATCCCTTTTCGTCCCAGAACGGATCCAGAACCCCTACCAATGCGGTGCCCTGTCCAGGGAAATCATGCAAATCGAGCAGTTGAAAACCAGCAAAACCTTTTGTGCGCAGGGCAGCTTCAATCTCTGCTTTGTAACAGAGCGCCTGCAACTTGCCGGAAGCCAGCAGGAAACTGTCTGCAAGTTGGCCCATGCCATGATCTGTGAGTGTCTCCCTGAAAATTTCAAAATTCCTGGCACGGACCACTCCGTCGTATTTGGGGATTTCCCTAAAATTGGGATAGACACACCATTGACCGATTTCGTGGCTTACGACCGGTTGCCTTAGCGTTGCAATTTTTGCAGACCAATCATAATCTGTCCTTGGGGCTTCACCATTGATGATGCTTTTGAGCCCTTCACCCCATCCCTGTATGCGTGGAGCCGGGGTGCTCAGGTAATCATTCACATCGAGGTTGGGCCATCCGGCTCCGGAGGTATAAATCCGGCGGCTGTCCTTATTTTTCCAGAAAGTCACGAAATTTTTCAGAAACGGACCGTAGTTCTTTCCTCCCGGCTCATTCCCATAAGCCATCATGCAGAAGGAAGGATGGTTTCCGTAGGTATCCGCCATGCGCTGGCTTTCGTCGTAAAGATATTTGTCAAATGGAAGGCCATCACCCAGTTTTGTCGACTGGTTACACCAGGATGAACACTCCACATGCAGGTAGAAGCCTTCCTGGTCGGCAGCTGAGAATGCCGCCTCGGGGGGGCACCAGGAGTGGAAGCGGATATGGTTCAGCCCGTGGGCACGGCAAATTTTGAAGATACGTATCCATTCCGCAGTTGTTGTCGGCGGATAGCCTGTTTTCGGGAAGATGGCGCACTCGAGTGTTCCGCGCAGGAAGGTTGGTTGACCATTGATCAGGATCTGCCTGCCGGAGGCTTTGAATTCCCGCATTCCGAAAGAGGTTTGAAAAGTATCTGTCGATCCGGATGAAAGATCAGTCAGAAGGGCAGTCAGATGGTACAAGGAAGGGTGAAATTCATTCCAAAGTTTTAAGTCACTGCCCATTGGGTATTCCATGGTCAGAAGGTTATCCCCTGTGCCCAGATTGAAATGGCCTGTTTTCGATGCTGGAAAGGAAGCTCCCAATGCCTTCAGATCAATTTTTACCCCGACCACCTTCCCGGTAGGATTGACCACCTTCATTTTTGCGGTGATTCTTTTGTTTTGAATATCGGGATAAACCTGGATATTTTCAATGTTCACGGCAGCCCGTGCCTCCAGAAGCAATTGCCCGACCATCCCGTTCCAGTTGGTTTGGGTATGATCCGAAATGCTGTGCGAATTCAGTCCCGGATCAATCTCCCTGGTGCGGTTGTCGACGCAAAGTGTCAGGGTATGTTTGCCTGGAGTTAGTTGCTCTGTCAGGTCATAAATATGCGGAGTACCCAGGGAATTCCTCATTCCGGCTTCCTGGTTGTCAACCCACAGGCGGCTTTCCCAGTGACAGCGTTCAAGGAACAACCGGATGTTTTGTCCTTTCCATCCGGCAGGGATGGTCACCTCTTTCTGGTACCATGCAGCTCCCTGGTAATGCTTCAGCGACTGGAGCCAGAAAGGTATTTTGATGTTTCCGGGTTGGCGGTATTTCGCATATTCAGGATTCTTGAAATAGGAACTATCTACAATTTGTCCGGTCCATTTGGTAGTGAGGGTAATGTCATCACCTTTGTCGTTTGTTGACATGGAGCCCGGCAGAGTCACCTGTTCTGTCAGTGTTTTGCCAAACCATTTTTCGGAAATGCCTTTGTCATTGGGGTCTGACGCGAATTTCCAGGTTCCGGAAAGATTGATGGTTTGCTGAGCGGCAAGTTGATTGAGGGTTAAGAACAGGATAGCGAGAATAATAATCAGGCGCTTCATCTTTTGGATGGATTTAGTGAGGTTTTTTCAATTTCTTCCAGGCTTTTCCCTTTCGTTTCAGGCAATCTCTTCAGGATAAACAGGAAACCTGAAAGGCAGATCAAGGCATAAAGCCAGAATGTTCCACTTGCATGCAGGAGTCTGTTCAGGATTGGGAAAGTATAGGTAAGCACAAAACAGGCGATCCACAAGGAAGTTGTGGCAATCGCCATGGCGGTTCCACGAATGCTGTTTGGGAAAATCTCGGAAAGTACGACCCAGGTAATCGGTGCCAGGGTCATGGAATAGGTGGCAATTGCCAGCAGTACCAAAACCAGGATAGCCAGTCCTTTCAATTCAAAATAATAGGAGGCTCCAAGCAGGAAAAAGATAACCGTCAAACCGACAGACCCCAAAAGCATCAGCTTGCGGCGCCCCCAACTGTCGACCATGCGCATTGCCACGAAGGTAAAAATCAGGTTGACGGTTCCCGTTATCACAATGTTGAACAACATATCGTTTACGGAATAGCCGGCAGATGAAAAGATCTCCTCCGCATAGTTGAAAATCACATTGATGCCGCACCATTGCTGGAAGACGGCGAGAACCACTCCCAGAATAAGGATTGGCCGAATATTTGCAGATATCAGCACTTTCCAGTCAATTCTGGAACTGTGCCCTTTTAAGGATTCGGCAATTTCCTGTTGTCCGTCCACGGCATATGCTTCTCCTCCGATTCGTTTTAAGATTGCTTTTGCGGCTGTCCAGTCTCCTGACTTGGCGAGGAATCGGGGACTTTCAGGGATTAAAAAAGCTAAAATAAAAAAAATCAGTGCGGGGAAAGATCCTGCCCAGAACATCCAACGCCAGCCTGTTTGGCCATTCCAGGATTGAAGGATCATCTGATCTGTGGACCCCGAGGGAACTTTCTCTGCAATCAGATAATTGACAATCTGTGCGGCAAGGATTCCGATCACGATGGTCAACTGGTTGACTGAAACCAATCGTCCGCGCAGTGAGGCCGGTGATATTTCTGCAATGTACATGGGTGAAACTGCCGAGGCCAGCCCGATCCCCAATCCGCACATCAGCCTGAAAGCGATGAAAAGTGAAAATGAATTGAATGCCCCTGTACCCAGTGCTGCAACGGTAAAAATTGCTGCGGCCACAATCAACGGGCGTTTGCGACCAAACAGATCTGTCAGGTAACCGGATACCAATGCCCCGGTCAGGCAGCCAATAAGCGCGCTGCTCATTGCCCAGCCCTGCAGATAGGGAGACTGAGTAATTCCGAAGAATCGCTCGTAAAATGGCTTGGCACCACCTATCACCACGTAGTCGTATCCGAAGAGTAATCCGCCCATGGCAGAGACGAGTGTAATGCCTATGATAAATTGTCTGTTAAGTTGGTTTTTTTCCATCAGTTTTGGTTTGTTTCAGACAAAAATAGCAGGAAAGTCAATAAAATAGCAGGAACGAAGCTATGAATATACAGATAACGTTATAGCTGAAAATTCACCGTTAAGCACTTTCAATCCGGAATAAATTTTTTCGGATCAATTTAGACAATTCAATGTTTTATTTGATCCAATCTCAGGCGGAGCTTGCTGACAATTTTGGGATTAATTTCAGCAACGTTGAATTGTTCGGAAACATCTTTTTTGAGATCGTACAATTCATCTTTGCCGCTTTGGGGTTTACTTTCTTTTGGAATAAATTTCCAGTATCCTGAACGGATTGCAATATTTACCCCATTGTCCTGCATCATGACCTCATTGTGTTTGGTATGCCTTGATTTACCTGTCAGTACAGCTAACCCATCCCGGCTGTCAGGGGCCTGGCCAGCAGTGAGCTTAAATTTTAAAAGATCGGCAAGTGACGCAAACAGATCAATAAAGCCTATGGGTGCATCCGACACGCCCGGTTTAATTTTGGCTGGCCATCTTGTGATAAACGGGGTACGAGACCCGCCTTCGTAAAGCGTTCCTTTGTCGCCCCTGAGAACACCTGTCTCCTTATGGCCGTTTAGATTTTGTAAACCGCCATCGGCATAGCCTTCAGCGACCCTTGGTCCGTTATCGCTGAGGAAAATGACAAGTGTATTTTCTTCAATTTTCAGGTCACTGAGGGTTTTCAATATCTCTCCAACGGACCAATCCAACTCCTGGATTATATCTCCGTATACACCGCATTCACTGCTACCCCTGAATTTTGGTCCGGGTACACGCGGCTCATGGATATTGTGGGTGGCAAAATAGAGGAAAAAGGGTTTCCCTGCATTTTTGCGGATAAAACCCACTGCTTTTCCTGTAAACAATTCTGCCATCTCTTCATCTTTCCAAAGGGCTTTCGTTCCACCTGTCATGTAACCAATCCGGCCAATTCCGTTCACAATGGTTTGATTATGGCCATTCAGGCCTTTCAGTTTCAACATTTCTGGATGATCCTTACCTGTTGGCCAATTGCCGATCGGCGTACCATAACTTACCCGGATCGGATCGTTCGGATCCAAACCGACCACACGGCCGTTTTCGATGTACACGCACGGAACCCTGTCGTTGGTTGCAGGGTAATAAAATGAATAATCAAAGCCGACCTCATTGGGAGAAGGCTTAATTTCCTTGTTAAAATCAACATTGCCATCTCCCAGACCGAGGTGCCACTTACCTGTAATCCCTGTCACATATCCGCATTGCTGCAACATCATTGGCAAAGTCAGTGCATCTTTTGAAATGGTCATTGCTGCATTTCCCGGAAGGATGGAGACTTTTTTTCGCCAACCGTATTCGCCTGTCAGCAGGGCATATCTTGAAGGCGAGCAGACGGATGCCGCCGCATATCCATTGGTGAAACGAATGCCTTCGGCTGCCAGTCTGTCAATATTCGGGGTTTTCAATTTTGAACCCCCGTAGCAGACCGGGTCCCCATAACCCAGGTCATCCGTAAGAATGACGATAATATTTGGCTTGTCGAATTGCGAAACGGGCACCTTTGCCTGTAATAACACAGGGGAAAGCAGCAGGCAGGCTGTTAAACCCTTTGAAACGGCAACTTCCATGGTAATTTTATTGCTTATTATTAGCTTTGATCTTTTCCAGTCTTTCCCTTAGTTCGGCAGTGATTGTTGGATTCTGTTCCGCAACATTAATCTTTTCGCCGCGGTCGGTTGACAAATTGTACAACTGGTCTTTGTTGAGATTGCCATACTCGGTATTGGTTTCTTTCGCATAGGCAGGACCAGGTCCCGGGGCAATGTATTTCCATTTTCCGTTTTCGATGGAAAGATTATTCTGAACATTCTGAAGCACCAGGTAATCGCGGCCTTTACCCCCCTTATTTAACCAGGTATCCAGATGGTTTTGGCTGTCCGGAGCAACAGCGGCAGGGATTTTTACCTTCAGCAGTTCAGCAAAAGTGGCCAGCATATCGACCTGACAGAGCAAGGCATCAGAGACACCGGGCTTTACGGTTCCCGGCCAGCTCAGCAATCCCGGGATGCGGGTACCTCCTTCAAAGCTGCTGTATTTCCCCCCGCGGAACTCACCGGCGGGTTTATGGTTGCCCAACAATTCAAGTGCCTGGTCTTTGTAGCCGTCATCCACGACCGGACCATTGTCGCTGGATAAAATCACGATCGTATTTTTTTCAAGTCCCAGTTTTTTGAGTTTTTGAAGAACTTCTCCAACCGACCAGTCGAATTCGAGAATGGCATCGCCACGCGGCCCCATACCGCTTTTCCCGACAAATCGGGGACCCGGCACACGCGGAACGTGTGCATCCTGGGTGGCAAAATAGAGGAAAAATGGTTTGTCCTTGCTTGATTCTATGAATGCAAGCGCTTTGTCAGTTATCCTCTCAGCAATCTCCTCGTCCTTCCAAAGGGCAGATTTTCCGCCTTTCATGAATCCGATCCGCGAAATTCCGTTGACAATCGAATTGTCGTGTCCATGACTTGGGTGCATTTTGAGCAGTTCCGGGTTGAGTTTCCCGGTAGGTTCTCCTTCGAAATTTTTTTCATAGTCGACAAAAACCGGATCTTTTGGATCGAGGTTGACGATGTGTTCATCTTCGACATAAACGCAGGGAACCCTGTCGCCGGTGGCGGCGAGAATGAAAGAATAATCAAAACCTATATCAGATGGACCGGGGGTAATGTGCCCGTTCCAATCCTGCGTACCCGTTTTGTCACCCAAGCCCAGGTGCCATTTCCCGACTACCCCGGTGCGGTAGCCTGCATTTTTAAACACATCTGCAAGGGTATACCGCTCGGGGCGTATAATTGAGCCCGCATTTCCTGCAGCAATACCTGTTCCCTGCTTGCGCCAGGCATATTCGCCAGTCAGCAGGGCATACCTCGACGGTGTGCAGGTAGCCGCTGCACTGTGCATATTGGTGAAGCGCACTCCCTGACTGGCGAGCATTTCCACATTGGGTGTTTTGATTGTTTTGGCTCCGTTGCAACTTAAATCACCGAAACCGATGTCATCGGCATAGATGAAAACCACGTTGGGTCTGGCATTTGGGTTTTGGGCAAAACTGCTTTGGGACAGCAATCCAACAGGCATTGTCGCCATAAGCGTTAAAAAATGTTTGATGGAACTCATACAGTTGTGGATTATAAAAATATCACGTTAATGTTTGATGGTAACCAGCATGAATTTGCAGGAATGTGGCGCAAGGTCAAAGGTTATCCTTCCTTTTTGATTTTTGATCTTCTTTTGTGAAAATATCTCTTTCAGGTCTGCATCCTTCTCAATTCCCAACTCACTCAAATGGAAAGTCAGTTTATTTCTGGCATTCTGATTTCTGTTAAGGAAAAGGAGAGCCAACTTGCCGTCTTTCAAATGTTTCAGCCATACTTCAACTTTGTCTGTACTTTTCAACCTGCTCCCTTGTTCTGTTGGATCCTGGTTGACTGCAATAGCCTCCTTGTTGAGCAGGATAGCCTTTTCCCCGCTCGTCATATTCCGGGGATCATTACCGAGCATCAGGGGAGAGGACATGATACACCATAGGGCAAAATGGGTTTTTTGCTCCTCAATGGTCAGTCCCTGCTCTCCGGTGACCAGCATATCAGGATCATTCCAGAAACCGTTTCCTCCATGGGCCGCCAGTTTGTTGTTTTCGTCCGAAATTTCCATAACGCTCAAAGGCAGATCATCAAAAACGGCACTCTTCGAAACCCTTGCCCTGATATCGCCTGTTGTCCTTGCCATTTGTCCGATTTCCGGATTCCAGTCACGCCATTTGTAGGCACTGATACTTAAAACGATATCTCTTCCGCTTGCATCCAGTAATTGACGCCATTTTGTGTAGGTTTCTTTCAGCAATGTTTCGTTCCATCCGTCGGCATATCTGCATTTGTCCAATTTGATAAAATCGAGGCCCCAGTCGATAAATTGCTTGATCTGAATCTCTTCGTGCCCGAAACCTCCCACCGGATCACCCCCGCAGTCGTGGGTTCCGGGGACTGTATGCAATCCAAATTTCAAACCTTTGGAATGTGCGTAATCAGCAAGCGCTTTCATCCCATGTGGAAACTTCACAGGGTGAGACAACAACTCTCCGTTTGGACCGAGTTTGGTATCCCTCCAGCCACCGTCGATCACAAAATAGTTGTATCCGGCTGCGGCCAGGCCCTGGTCAACCAACGCATCGATGCATTCCTTCATGTTTTGTTCGTTGATCTCTTTTTTGCCAAACCAGTTCCAACTGTTCCAGCCCATGGGCGGTGATGGGGCAAGTAACCTTTCTTTCTGTCCTGCTACATTTAAAGCCAAAAAAAGCAATATTGCGAATGCGGATAATCTCATGATGTGATTTTAATTTCCCGGAGACATGGGAGTGATTTATTTATAAATGGACAATGCATTACAAAATTTGGACCAGACAAATAGAATTCCAATTGTCTGGTCCATTTTCAATACTACCTTAAATTGGGATTGATGTTTTGTTCCGTTTGGGGAATCGGCCAGAAGTAGTCGGAAGCAGGCCGGAAAGCCTTCTTACAGACATACCACCTTGAATAAGCATCAACTCCAACGCTTGCCGGTTTGTTTAATGTTGTTTTGGTTCCCGGGAATGAAGCGCCATAAAAATCGCCAACCAATGCTTGTCCTCCGATATCCCAGCGTTTGATATCCCACCAGCGGATTCCCTCAAAAGCCAACTCGATACGGCGTTCCTTTCTCAGGATCGGGCGCAGTAGAGTGGGATCAGTCACTGTAATTGGTGGCATATTCACTGAAGCACGGCCCCGAACTTTGTTAATCGTTTTATTTAGCAGATCCTGGGTGATGGGTTGCCCTGCCTCGAGATTTGCTTCGAGGAAGCTTAACAGTACCTCTGCGTAGCGAATTACCGGATATCCTCCGCCATAACCTGTAAGCAAGGAACCGGTAAATGTTTCATCAAAAAACTTACGTATGCCATAACCCGTCCGCGTTGCCTGTTTGGCACCATTGGTCAGCTGGTCCACCGATTTAGCGCTATCCGGGGAACAAACATAAGTTTTACCCGCAAAAGTAGAATTTGGCCAAATAAATGTCGCGGCAAAACGAGGATCGCGGTTTTGGGCCATGTTGACAGGGTTCCATAAGGGACTGGTGTAAGAGAATTGAGTGCCATCGGTAAAGTCGTACGAAGAGGCCAAAGATTCCAACGGACAGATAAAATGCCAGCCTCCGGCAATGGCAGGATAGGCATGTTGCGGCAGAAAATTAGCGAATTGGCCTCCGATGTAATTGATTGTAAAAATATTCTCTGAGCTGTTAATGTTAACCGGATTAAAAAGCGTTTTGTAGTCCGCGGCTATCACATTGTCGCCAAGATCAATGATTTGTTGATAGGTCTTGATTGCTTCGGTATATTTCTTTTGCGCCAATTGTAATCTTCCCAAAAAGGCCAATGCTGCCTGTTTTGAAGCACGGCCAAGTTCCGTTGACTTGATATCTTTGGTCCGGGGCAAGGAATTTGCAGCAGCGGTCAATTCGGTCGCAACAAATGCTTCCACATTGGCCTGGGTTTCTTTGGTTACCACATTGGCCTCTTCAGCGGTAAGAACCTTAGTGACCAAAGGCACGGCACCATAATGCTGTGACAAATAAAAGTAGGTTGCAGCCCTTATAAAACGTGCTTCTGCTTTCATTCTGGATTTTTGGGTAGTATCCGGTACTGCGTCAATTTGTTCCAGAAAATTATTGGCCAGGTTAATTCTGACATAGGATCCTTTCCAAAGAGCGGCAACAACTGTATTCGTTGGTAGGAGTGTCCCATTCGTTAAATCCAGGATAGCCGAACTTCCTGTGTTGTTCCCCCTCCTGTCGTATTCGTTGTCGGTGGCCAGATCCATCATGGATATACCGGAATAGGACCAAAAATCGTTCATGTCGTTGGCTTGAGCGGTAGGAATTGTACCACGGTATACACCGGTAAGCGCTATCATTGCATTCGTTTGGTTGGTCCAAAAAGTAGCATTGTCATAGGCATTTGTCGGAGAAGGATTTAATTCTTTGGTACAAGAGCCAGACAGGAATGCGACCGCAAGACAAGCCATTGCAAATAAGTATATTTTATTGTAAAGTGTTTTCATACGAAATAATTAGAAATGATTAGAACTAATAAACTATCATCAATCATGTTCATAGATAAGTGTTTTTTATGTCATGACGGTTTATATATCACGGAATTAGAAGTTAAGATTAACTCCAAAAGAATAGGTTGCCAGAATTGGATAATAGCTTCCATCGGTCCTGATTTCAGGGTCCCATCCCTGGCGGTACTTTTTGTAGGTGAACAAGTTGTCACCGCTAAAATAGATGCGGACTTTTTCAATTCCACTTTCTTTCAGGATACTTTTCGGCAATGTATAGCCAACCTGCAAATTCTTCAAACGGGTATATGCTGCATTCAAAACCCAATAGTCTGATTGAACATAGTTAGGAGGAGTTGTGTTTGAAAAGGCCTGCAGGCGCGGATAGGCGGGATAACGTACCGGGTTGGCCGGGTCAAAGTGCCCATCGGCCTGCCACCGTTGAATAGTCCCCAAATTATTAAATGCAATTCCTGCATAACCTGTCAAAGTTCCGCTTACTTCGGCAACACCCTGGAGAAAGGCTTTGATGTCAATTCCTGAATATCCTACCTCAAGATTTAGAGAATAGTTATATTTCGGAATGCTGCTGCCTAAATATTTCTGGTCAGCTTGATCGACTTTCCCATCACCGTTCAGGTCTTTGTAACGAAAATCTCCAGCCTGTGAGCTTGGATTTACTTTTGTCTGGTTAGGCCAGGAGGCAACTTCACTGGTATTCAGGAAAACGCCATCTGTAACGTAACCATAATACATCTGCATCGGATATCCGACAAACAGGTTGCTGCCGTTTCCAACCATTCCGCTCAGCTGCTGGACACCGCCAATGCCAAGAGAGGTAACTTCGTTATTTATCAATGTAAATATGCCGGTAACCATGTAATTAAATTTTCTAATCGTCTTTTGGTGCGATAGCTGCAGTTCTATTCCTGAATTTCTTAGTTTGCCCATGTTCGTCTGTGACACACTCATACCCAATATATTAGAAACGCTGGAGGACGGTTGGTATAAAATGTCATAAGTATTTTTAAGGAAATAGGAGACATCCATATTGATTGCCCCTTTGAAGAAACTTAGTTCGAGACCGCCATCCACAGTCTTTGTTGATTCCCAATGAATATTTGGATCATTTAAAACTGTAATACCTGCCCCATTGGCCAATGCCCCACCTATCGGATAGTTCAGGCCGGAGGTTAACGTGGTCTGATAGGGGTAGTTTGAAATATTTTGGTTACCCAAAATTCCCCATGAAGTTTTAAGTTTCATACTGGATATAACATTTTTCAAAGGGCGGAAGAACGGTTCTTCAGAAACACGCCAACCTCCCGCAAGGGATGGAAAGGTTCCAAATTTCTGACCCGAAGGGAAACGGGAGGAGCCATCATAACGAACAGTTGCCTCAAACAGATATTTTTGTCGAAAATCATATTTGAAACGTCCAAAATAGGATTGAAGGGCCCAGCCGGCAGTATATCCGTTTGAAACCTGATTGGTTGTACCACCCATCGACATGGCAGTATAGTCATTGCTGGGAAAGCTTTCCCTGTATCCACTGAAATAGCTTATGTCCTGTGATTCATATGAGTAACCCAGTAAAAGGCTTAAATTATGATTGCCGACCGTTTTAGAATAGTCCGCCAATCCCTGTATAGTTTTGTATTGGCTTTGATTGCGTGACTGATTCAGAAAGGAAGAAGTGACAGCTACGGTCGGGTTTAATACCTGCGAAGCACGATACGATGAAGAATTATCAATTTGGAAGTTGTAGCCAGCTATTGCAGTTAAAGTTAAACCTTGCAAAACTTTCCAATCCAATTTGAAATTGTTGTTAAATTTGTAAGTAGGTGTTTGCACATAGGAAGCGCTCTCCAACCACGCAATGGGTGTTCCTACAATTTGGGCGCCCAATCCATAGGTTCCATTTGCATACTTTCCAACATAGATCCCTGGAAGACGTACGGAATAGATTACAATTCCCTCCAAAGCGCCAATATCCACACCGGCGTTTGCTTGTGGCTCATTGCGATTCTCTGATGAGCCTGAAAGAGAGGCGGATAATGTTAAGTTGTTAAAAAGTTGGGTCGTGAGATTTACGCGGGCGTTGTATCTTTCGTAATAATTTTTCTCTACCAAACCTTGTTGGTTCAAGTAACCAAAAGAGACAAAATATTTTGATTTTTCGGTACCCCCGATCAAACTTATATCATGGGCAGTTTGGATCCCATTTCTGGAAAAGACAGCCTTTAAAAAATCTGTGTTGGGGTAATTCTCAAGATCGTTGCCAGCTTTATACGCGGCAATCTGGGCATCAGTATAGGTATTTGGATTGGCAACATTCATCAGTTGAGCATATTCCCAGGAGTCGACCCTGGATGGAAATTCTGTTGGCGACTGCCAGCCAACGTAACCAGAGTAACTTACTCGGGTTTTTCCAGCTTTCCCTTTTTTCGTTGTGATAAGAATAACGCCATTGGCAGCGCGTGCACCATAGATAGCAGCTGTTGAAGCGTCTTTCAATACGGAAATTGACTCAACATCCTGTGTATTTAAATCGTTCATTGTTCCCGGAATCCCATCAACCAGAACCAATGCATCCGGGGTTGCCCCGAAGGAACCAACGCCGCGGACACTGATTGTTGTGCCACTTGCACCGGGTTTGCCTGTGCTTTGTGTTACAGTGACGCCCGGCAGCGTTCCTGCCAAACCATTCGAAAGGTTAGGGATTGGCCTGTTTTCAATCTGGGCGTTTGAAATCTGTGCAATCGACCCTACCACATTTACCTTCTTTTGGACCCCATAACCAACGGCAACAACTTCTTCAATCCCTACCGTTTCATCCTCAAGCGTGACATTGATGGTCGTTTTCCCGACACTCTGAATTTCCACAGTTTTCATTCCTACAAAAGAAAATTGCAGATTTGCGTTTTCAGGAACATTTTGAAGAGAGTACTTCCCATTGCTATCGGTAATAACACCAATGGTGGTTCCCTTCACAATTACCGAAACACCAGGAAGGCTTATTCCTGCTGCGTCAGTAATTTTTCCTGATATTTGTTTTCTGGCAGGTTGCTGTGCCATCACAGGTCCTGTTGTCTCATTCAGTCTATGAATGACAATCAGTTTGTTGTTGACCGTATAAGTCAAACCGGTTCCTGCAAGGACTTGCTCCAGAACCTGATCAATCAGCAGATTGTCTGCTTCGATTGTAATTTTACGGTTGAGGTCGATTTGGTTGGCGTTATAGAAAAACGAGAACTGGGACTGTTTTTCTATGCTGTTTAAAACTTCGCCCAATGTTTGGTTTTGTTCTGAAAGTTTCAATTTTGTGGTCTGCGAATAGGTAGCCGCTGAAAGCTGCAGAATTGAAACAAAAAGCAACAATGTGATTAGTTTCATAGTTCGAAGAATAAGTAAGTAATCCCTCTGAGACTTACCCTGTGGGTGAATCCGTTTTTTTTCCATAATTTTGTTGTGTTAAGACAATTAATTAATTTTTTTGATTGATTGTGAAGGCGGATTGTTGTGGCGACAATTCGTCTTCGTTTTTTGTACTAACCATGAAAATGCTGCATAGGCGTTATTTTTAGTTGATTAATTTGACTTTATAGCTTAACTGAAATTCCCTGAATGTAGTTTTTTTGTAATCGATGGGAGAGGTTAGTTTTAAGGCGTCAAGTACCTGCCAAATCGTCTCCTGATTTTTAAACCTTCCAGAGTAGTTGTACTTGATCAGCCTGGGATCATCGACTACCAGTTTTACATCGTACCAGCGCTCCAACCGTTTGATCAAATCGGGGAAAGAGATGTTTTTAAATATAAATTCACCATCTTTCCATGCTGTCTCCTGCCTGACGTCTGCTGTATTCAATGTAAAATTTTTTGATTTTCTGTCCAGGATAAATTTCTCCCCTGGTTTTACATCCTGGGTACGGTCTGAATGATTTAATTTAAGGTTGATCTTCCCTTCTGAAAGTGTGGCCGTCGAAAAAATATCTTCCCTGTATGAACATACGTTGAACTGGGTGCCGTTTACCCGGATATCAAAATCATTTGTTTGTACAGTAAACGGATGTTCCGAGTCAGACTTAACATGGAAAAAGGCCTCTCCGGTCAGTGACACGATACGGTTTTCCTTGGAGAAATTGTTGGAATAGGATAGTTTACTTCCGGAATTTAAATTGACTTCAGTCCCGTCAGACAATAATACGTTGGAGCGTGATCCAAGGGGAACAGTGAAAACCTGTAAGTTAGCCGGATTAACAGGATCGTTTGAATAAATGGTCAACCGGATTAATAACCCGATCAGCAACAGGGCAGCAATGGAGGCCACACTTCTTAGAAACAGGAGATAGGCCCTTGTGCTTTTTTCGTAACGGGATTTGTAAAAATAAAGAAGTTGATTTTGCGTATTCTGTTTGTCCGGCAGTGATGCATCCCAAATATCCTTAATGTCCAGGAGATCCTTTTGATGCTGATTGCTTTGCATTGCCCAAGCAAGTAATTCATTCAATTCACTTTCGCTGCATTCACCATTCAGGAATCTGGCAACCAGGTTTTCTGTTAATTCCGGATCTTTCACTCGTAAATATGATTAGTAAATTATTGAATATCAGAACGTACTCATGGAACTCCATGTTGCAGAAATTAATATCATTCTCCTGGATGTTGTGATGCAACATGTTCGTTTGATAAATGGTTGCGTTGTTTTGTTTGGTGCCTATAATACAACTTCGCCACCGAAATTACTTCAACCAAAACATTATTTTTTCAGTTGATTTAAATTTATCAGGATTAGAATCGTTTTTGACGATATTTTTTCTTTCAGCAGGGAGAGTGCCCTAAAGATCATGGTTTCTACCGTGCGAACCGGGATATGCAGTTTCTCAGCTATTTCACTGTTTTTCAACTCTTCAATCCTGCTTAAAAAGATCACTTCTTTGTAAATATCTCCCAGTGAATCAATTGCAACCTCAATCTTCTTCATGGCTTCCTGTTCAATCAGTGATTTCTCCCCCGAGAGGTAATACGATGCTTCCAGTTCCTTCAGACGGAGGGCAAATTGCTGTTCAAATTTTCTGACGACTTTCTGATGTTTCAGGTAATTAAGACAGTTGTTCTTAACGGATGTAAAAAGGAATGACTTCACCTGCCCTTCATTCTGACTGACAACACCTTTTTCCCAGAATTTTATGAAGACTTCCTGCACAAGATCAAGTGCCTGTTGTTCGTCCTCAATAAACTTCCGCGTAAAAAGTAAAAGAATAGGATGGTATTTCAGGAAATAGGTGTCGAAATCGGTCATCGTCATTTGGTGCTAATCTTTAGCCGGGGAAAAAAATAAAATTAGCAATTATCCTCCAAGATAAATACCCCTCTCACGTATTTTCCGGAAAGTAGTAGGGACGCCCGGATTGGATTAATGACCGTTATTTTCAAATTGGTTTCAGCACGACGTTGAGGCGGATTTAACCGTTGTAATTATCCCGAATTCCAGGAAGGTAATCACACCAGTGATTTAAAATTTTCAATGCTCCGAAATGCAATACAAATACTTAAATCCCCTCAAAAATAGATCGTTGCCGACGATGACAGGTGATGCATGAAAAGTATCATCCAAGGTATTTTTGGAGAATAATGAAAACTCACCACCGGCTTTTACCACATCCACCGTATTGGTCGCGGCAATATAAATCTTGTCCTCGTTCCCGGTAGGTGATGAAAAAATATTTGATATACCGTCCAGTTTCTGGTTGCTGTATATGACTTTGCCCGTTTTTGCATCCAGACAGGTCATGATACCGTTGTTGCCTTTCAGGAAATAGAGTTTGCCGTCCATCAGCATCGGGCTTGGAGTGTACGATGCATCCTGGTTGTATTCCCAGAGGATTGCCGGAGTGCCGGTAATATCGCCCTGAGCTTTTGCGAGATCAACAGCCTTGACTGCATTTCCCCTGAAACCACTTTCCAAATATAGGATCCCATCTGCATAAGTTGGACAGGGTATCACATTTTTGGTCATGCCTGTACATTCCCAGATCACTTTCCCGGATTCTGCATCGTAACTCCTCACCTTGTTGGTGGCACTTGTGATTACCTGCGCTTTCCCATTTACTTC
The DNA here is from genome assembly GCA_903902325.1 of uncultured Bacteroidia bacterium. GTDB lineage: Bacteria > Bacteroidota > Bacteroidia > Bacteroidales > Prolixibacteraceae > CAINVV01. The sequence continues at coordinate 281 of CAIUUO010000114.1, read as the reverse complement.
AACGATGACTGGTGTTGCCCAGGAGGTGATTTCGTCTCTTCCTGTTGACCATATATCCTTCCCTGTTTTTTTGTCCAGGGCATAGATGAAAGATTTTCCCTGATGGTCCCACGGAATGAAAATTTTGTCCTTGTAAATTGCAGGCGAACTTCCTTCGCCAAAACTCATTACGATGTCCATCTGGCCAAAATTGCGCTCCCATTTGACCTGGCCTTTCATGTCGAGGCAATACAATCCGCGGGAGCCAAAGAATGCAAATATATTTTCGCCATCGGTACAGG
>CAIUUO010000113.1 GCA_903902325.1 uncultured Bacteroidia bacterium | reverse complement strand
TGCTCAATCTGCGGTCGAAGCATTCAAGTCAAGCAAATTTCATGATGCAGCCATCACCATTGAAGAACGACCCATTTTCGGCAAAGGAAGACCAAAGAAGAATGAAATGCGTGTTGCAAAGGCCATTCAATATGAGTTAGTAACGAGCATGAATTTAGATAGACAAGTTCGTTGCAGGGTGGTACTGTAAAAACAGCATCAACATTATAAACCAGTGAGAAATTTATGTTGAAACCTTACTCAAAAGAAATCGAAGCACAGATGCATGAGTTATACCGCCGACTATCCGAAAAAAATAGACGTTTATACGCGGGAGTCGAGGCTTCAAAACTTCCCTACGGTGGCATTAGCTATATTTCTGAACTTTTTGCTTGTTCGCGCGATACAATTTCCAAAGGTATCAAAGAACTGGCTGAAGAAGAAACTTTGCCTCAAAACCGTAATCGAAAAGACGGGGGTGGCAGAAAGCCTGTACTTGAAAAAGAGCTTGATATTAATGACACTTTTCTTCTGTTGTTAAAAGAGCATACTGCCGGTGACCCCATGGATGCAAAGGTAAAATGGACGAATTTGAGCTGTGCCAATATTGTCGGCTTATTAGCGACAAAAGGTTTTGTGGTCAGTCGGAATATTGTCAGAAAGTTGTTGAAAAATAACGATTATGTCAAACGTAAGGCCTTGAAAAAAAAGGCGGCTGGCGGGCATGTCAATCGTAATGCCCAGTTTGAGCGTATTGCTGAATTGAGAGCTATGTATGATGCCGCAGGGAATCCTGTGGTGAGCGTGGATACCAAAAAGAAAGAAGCCATCGGCAATCTGTTTCGTGATGGTAAGATTTATACCACTGAAACGGTAGAAGTTTTTGATCACGACTTTCCTTCGCTTGCGGAAGGCGTTGCCGTTCCTCATACCGTTCATGACATCAAACGCAACGAAGCCTACGTCAGCATTGGCACCAGTCGAGACACTAGCGAGTTTGCCTGTGATTCCATTCGCCACTGGTGGTATAACTACGGAATTAAATTATATCCTCTTGCAACCTCAATTTTAATGCTTATGGATGGCGGAGGCAGTAATTCCTCCAGACACTATATTTTCAAACAGGATTTACAGATATTAGCTGAAGAAATTGGCATTGAGATACGAATAGCGCATTATCCTCCGTACACGTCTAAATGGAATCCGATTGAACATCGGGTATTTCCCCATATTACTCGTGCGTTACAAGGCGTAATTTTAACAAGCCATTTACTGGTAAAAGAGCTGATTGAAACAGCAACCACACGCAAAGGATTAAAAGTTTTTGCCTGTATTTTTAATAAAGTTTATCAAACCGGCAGAAAGGTTGTTGATGGGTTCAAAGAATCTATGCAAATTGTATTTGATAAACATTTGGGGCAGTGGAATTATGTTGCTACTCCTAAAATATAGAAGTTGACTAAATTATTTCATGCACGTTTCTAAGCTCCATGAACCCCAAGGTGAGGGTTCTGCGTTTCTCCATAGTTCGCCCTTCCCGGATATCCGCATTGACCACTGCAACACCCTGCTCTGGTTCCTTCACCCGACCAATGGACAGATTGTAGGTGCCAAACTCCCGGATGGAAATACTGATATGGTCGGTGCCGGTATCCATCACTTCTGAGAAGAGCGTGCGGACCTCTTCGGCAAAGGTCCGTTTCTGGTTGTCCGTCAGGCTTCGATTAAACTCGAACTGTAAGTGTGGCATAGTACCTCCCTGCTGCGGGGTTAGCTGTTTACGGATAGCTCTGACCCGTGGGGCGCACCATGATTTCATTGACGTTCATGTGGGCGGGCAGTGATAGCACCATCCTTGAATCTCTGGTTTCCTCCAAATAT
>CAIUUO010000112.1 GCA_903902325.1 uncultured Bacteroidia bacterium | reverse complement strand
TTACTTCCGATCACTTTGCGCGAAACCATTGGCAATTTAATGAAACACTTGAATTTAAATCTACTACATTTCATTGTCTTGTAACTTAGGTGTGATTTACAATTATATGATTTACATAAAATCTGCCACTAGCGTTGCGTTGTTATTAAAATAAGTTCTTTGAAATCCTTGTTATTTCTGCATTTGCTGAGTTTTTGATTGAGCAATGATTTGAAAATCTTTTTGTGTTTATTAGCCGAAAACTTTGGCCATGAACACAGGGAAGATGGTTTTCGCTCAGATTATGGACTTCGCTCCTTATCATGTTTTTAAGTATTGTGTTAAACGGTATAATGGAGATTTCAAAGTTCAGAATCTGACTTGCTGGAAACAATTTTTGTGTATGGCCTTTGGTCAATTGACTCATCGAGAGAGCCTGAGCGATACTGCGCTATGCCTTAAACTCCAGAAAGACAAACTTTATCATTTGGGTATTGGACAGCCGTTTCATAAATCAACGATTTCCAGAGCAAATGAGAATCGGGATTGTAGAATCTTTCAGGACTTTGCCCTTAAGCTGATTGAACAGGCCAAAAATTTATATGCCAATTATAATCAATTAGATATAAAACTTAAAGGAGGCATTTTTGCTCTTGATTCGACTGTTGTTGACCTTTGCTTGTCAGTTTTTTGGTGGGCAACGTTCAGAACAACTAAATCAGCCATTAAGATTCATACTCTACTTGATCTTAAAACGTCCATACCCGAATATATTTTCATTTCTGAAGGATCCCTGCACGACGTTAATGCATTGGACGATATCAATCTACCCGCAGGAAGTTATTTGGTTATGGACAGAGCCTATGTTGATTTTGAACGGCTAAACAGACTGGCTGATGAACGGATCAATTTCGTCATTCGTTCAAAAACGAACATGAAATATGAGATTTTGAACAGTGGGCAAACAGATCCATCAACTGGAGTATTAAGTGACCAGGCAATTATACTGACGGGATTGAACACTAAACAGAAATATCCAGAATGTTTGCGACGTGTAAAGTATTATGATGCTGAAACAAAAATGATATTGGTCTTTTTGACAAACAACTTTAAAATCTCAGCTTTAACCGTAGCTGCCTTATATAAATCGCGTTGGGGTATTGAGACGTTTTTTAAATGGATAAAGCAACACCTTAAAATACAGTCCTTTTGGGGTCAAAGTGAGAATGCCGTTAAGACTCAAATCTGGATCGCCATTTCGGCATACCTGGTAGTAATAATTGCAAAACAGCAACTGAAACTGAAATATTCACTTTATGAGATACTTCAACTTATCAGCCTGGCTCCGTTTGACCGCACTCCAATTAAGCAACTCTTTGAAAATGCAGAATATCAAGATGTCAAAGAACAGAAATATATACAGTTAAAATTATTCTAAAAAAGACGCAACGCTAGTGATAAATACTCATTGTTTTGCAGCCTTACTATCGGTTATTTTGTACACTAAATCAATAGACATTCATTAAAATATTGATTTGGTACTGTTCCATTCTACCGGATGACAGGATGATTGAAATAACTATTTAACACCAAGACATTTAAGGCATGAGAATACACCAAAAACTATTTGCAAGGGACAAGATTCACGGCGAATTGTCATTTCCCAAACAGAAATGAAAAAAAAATCGACAATGGATAGGGGTTTTTTGAATTTCCGGATATAACCTACAAATCAGACTATCCCTGTGCTTGCAGGATTCCTTATCATTTTAAGATGGAAAATATTGATTATCGGTTGTTGAAAAATTTCTCTGAAGGAAAATATTCCTTTCGTGATTACAAACGAATCTCATCATGGTTCGAAGACAGTTCCATGCGCGGTGAACTTGAATCTGCGATTGGTCAACACTGGTATGAATTCCCTGGTGCCAGGGATGAATCTGAAAAGGATCTGAGCATCATTTATGATCAACTAAGGGAGCAAATACGCAGGGAACAACCTTCAACGATTAGTCTTCAAAAGCGGATGATCCGGATCTATTCCAAAATAGCAGCTGTTTTAATGCTGCCTTTGCTGATAGTTACCATTGTAATCTTGTTGCACAAAAATAATATCGACACTTCCTCCTGGGCCGAAATCTATGCTCCTCCGGGTGCAAGAACCCTGTTTGTACTTCCTGACGGATCCAAAGGCTGGCTAAACAGCAATACGAAACTTAAATATCCGCTTAATTTCAGGAGCAACAGACATCTTGACCTATCGGGAGAAGCCTATTTTGAAGTGACAAAGAACAAGGATTATCCGTTCGTTGTCACAACTCCAAACCTCGATGTAATGGTAACCGGGACCATATTCAGCGTTTCGGCGCTTCGTGAGGAGAATACGACAGAAGTGATATTACAGGAAGGTGTAGTGGAGGTAAACAATTCCGGAATCGGGCTCACCTCTGTCATGAAACCTGATCAGAAATTCGTAATTGACAACCAGAGCAAAAAATATCAGATAAGTTCTGTCAATGCACAACAATACAATGCCTGGAAGGATGGAATGTTGATTTTCCGCAACGAACCTCTCGACGATGTATTCAAGAGGTTGAGCCGTTGGTACAATGTGAAAATCAACGTCGCGGATGAGCAAATAAAAAAATACAAATACAGGGCCACGTTTAAGAACGAACCCATTGAGGAGGTGATAAGCCTGATTGCCTTGACTCTGCCCATCGAATACAAGATACAGAAACGGTCATACGATGAAAACGGAGTTTATGCAGTGAGGGAGATTACCATCATGAAACACCCATGAGTCAATCCTGGATGTTCTAAAACAATTGAAAAACATTAATGCGTTCTTATCAAGCAATAAAAAAATCAGGGAAGTGTGCGACCACTCCCCTGAAAAACGTAGCGATAACAGTCAATTTTAGTATTAACCCTACATCGGTGAATTTATGAAAAAAAATCGTGAATGGTGGGCATTGGACGGATATGCCCTAAAAAAAACCTTACTTATTATGAGATGGACTTTGCTCTTCTTCTTCCTGGGAGTCATTCAGGTCTTAGCTACTGAGACCTATGCCCAGAAGACAAAACTGGAATTGAACTTCAGCCAGGCCAGTCTCGAACAGGTATTGAATGAGATAGAGCATCAGACTGAATTCTATTTTCTCTACAATCAGGATCTGATCAACACGGAAAGAAAAGTTGATATACAGTCAAAAGGAAGTAAGATTGATGAAGTTCTACAGGAACTCTTTACAGGAACGGATATTCACTACACGATTATTGACCGTCAGATTGTATTGACCAATAATTTGGACCAGACCAATCTCGTTGCACAGATCGCCCAGCAGCAAGGCAGGAAGGTGGCAGGAAAAGTGACTGACATTTCAGGCACAGCACTGCCCGGAGTCACCATTGTCGTTAAGGGTACAACGATTGGGATGATTTCAGATGCCAATGGAAACTATTCACTTTCAAATGTGCCGGCAAATGGCGTCTTGCAATTTTCTTTCGTTGGGATGAAGATGCAGGAGGTTCCTGTAGGGAATAAGGCAACGATCAATGTGGCTCTTGCGGATGAGGCAATTGGTTTGGAAGAAGTAGTGGCAGTAGGTTACGGAACCCAGAAAAAGACCAACCTGACAGGTGCAATTGCAGTGACAGAAATGGGCAAAGTTCTTGGAAACAGACCCTTGACAAATGTTGGTTCTGCACTTCAGGGTGCGGTTCCTGGTCTCCAGGTTACAAATACATCCATCCCGGGTACATCAGCAACTTACAACATCAGGGGTACAACCTCCATCAATGGCGGCGGACCGCTGATCCTCGTTGACAACGTCGAGGCTCAGATTGACCTGATTAACCCTGAAGACATAGAAACAGTTACAACATTGAAAGATGCTGCATCCTCAGCTATTTACGGTGCCCGAGCCGCTTTCGGCGTAATTTTGATCACCACCAAAAAGGCAAAGAAAAACGAAACAATGGTGCTCAACTATAGCAACAACTTCGCTTTCCAGACATCTATCAACAAGGTGAATCAGGCATCAGTAACCGACTTTCTGAATGCCTACAAGGAAGCTGGTTATTCAACCTGGTATTCAAATACCCAAAGTATTGATAAGTGGCTGGGATTTGTAACAGCTTACAATAATGATCCGGTAAAATTTGCTTCAGATGCAGCTGCAAACGGCGATTATTTTAACCCGGTATGGGGAAACTATATACCAAAAGGCGATACCAAATGGTATTATGTGAAAGAAAATAATGCCCAGAACGAAATTTTCGACAAATACGGCTTCCAGCAAACCCATAACCTTTCGGCATCCGGAGGATCAGAAAAGATCACCTACCGTATGGCCTTGGGATACACGGATCAGGATGGACCGTTAAAAACCAACAAGGATAGCTACCAGCGTTTGAATGTCACTTCCACAGTTGCCGCTGATATTACTCCATGGCTGAATACCTCCCTTGATTTGCGTTATACGCGCAGCAATAGCTCCAATGCAGATCAAAACCAGGATTTCACAGCAAATATTTACAGTACAGAATATCCTAATTTTGCACCATTGTATGGTACCTGGGGTGTCCCAACTGACCCCAATGGAACCCAATATCCAACTCAGGCGCCGCTTAGTATTCTTATGCAAGCCTACCCGAACCTTTACAGGAATGAAAACCCCCGGATATCTTCCCGGACTACCATCACTCCTTTCAAAGGCTTCGAAGGTATAATCGAATATAATTACGATGAAAATGTTTACGATTACAAGAGCTACACCAAGCAGGTATCGATACGAGGCGATCAGGGTACGCTGACATGGTACAGTACTCCCACATACCGTGACGAAAAAAGCACTGTAAGATATAATTCCCTCAATGCATACGGCACCTATTCCAAAACGATCAAAGATGTTCACAACTTCAAGTTAATGGCTGGTTTCAACCAGGAGGAACGTTATTATGAGATGATGGCAGGAAGCAAGAAAAACATGATCAATGCCGATATGCCTTCCTTCAGCAGCAGTGCTGACCTCACTCCGCTGATCACAGATACCTACACGGATTACACCATCCGAAGCGGATTTTTCCGGTTTAACTACAATTATAATAACAAATACCTGCTGGAGGTGAATGGCCGCTATGACGGGTCATCCAAATTCCCGACAGATTCGCGCTTTGGGTTTTTCCCCTCCGCGTCAGTCGGCTGGCAGGCAGGTCGTGAAAATTTTATGGACTGGTCAAAATCCTATCTGGATGAACTGAAGATTCGTGCTTCCTGGGGGCAGATCGGCAACCAGGCCATCGGTAATTACCAGTTCCTGCCTCAAATGAGTGCATACAGTGCCGACTGGATAGTAGGAGGTGTTCGCCCTACTACCCTGAATTCACCCTCCATGGTACGTTCCAACTTCACATGGGAGGTTGTTTCAACTCTAGATTTCGGAGCCGATTTCTCCTTCCTGAAGAATCGCCTCAAGGGCACTTTCGACTGGTACAAGCGCACAACAAGCGGTATGTTGGGCCCTGGAGCTGAATTCCCCTCAGTTGTAGGTGCCACTGCTCCTTTGCAAAACGTTGCCGACCTTGACACCAAAGGATGGGAATTTGAGGTTAACTGGCGCGACAAAATTGGTGCCTGGGGCTATTCTGTTGGTTTCAACATTGCGGATAACAGGAGTTTCATCACGAAATACAAAAATGACGCAGGTCTCTTTTACGACCGCAACTCTGCACAGAGCGCCAAGAGGTATTACGAAGGGATGGAATTCGGAGAAATATGGGGTTACCAGTTTAACAGGTTCTACACGATCGATGATTTTGTAAACACAACGACCTGGGCACTGAAACCTGGAGTCACTTCGATCAAAGGCGTATCACCACGGCCCGGCGATGTAATGTGGAAAAACATCAGCGACCTGACAGGAACCAATGAGATCAACAACGGTGCAGATAACCTCAAGGATCCGGGCGACCGTAAAATTGTCGGAAACGAGACTCCAAGGTATCTTTATGGGATCAATGCCAGTGTCAACTACAAGGGATTTGACTTATCTCTTTTCATGCAGGGTGTTGGGAAAAGAGATGTCTGGCTAGCAGGCGACTTAATGTTTGCACTAAGTGGGTCAGACGGAACGGGAAAATTTGGTACCCTGTACAATCACCAGATGGACTATATTCATGTGAAAGATTATGTCAATGGGGATTTTACCATCACCAACCCGGACGCTAAATACCCGCGTATTTACGGAGGGAACTCCCTTGCCGCATCTAACCGTCGAATTTCGGATAGTTACATGTCAAACGGGGCCTATCTTCGTGTGAAAAATATCACTTTAAGCTATACTTTTCCAAAAGGGATCTCCTCTAAAATAGGGCTCAAGGGAACAAAGGTCTTTTGTTCTGCAGAGAACATTTATACTTTCACCTCTCTACCAAAAGGGGTTGACCCTGAACGCATAAGCTGGGGCTATCCTTTCTATGCCACCTACTCTTTTGGCTTAAACATTACACTCTAACCCTGAAAGAAGAACTTAAAATGAAAACATATATTTTACCCTTATTTAGCCTGCTTCTGCTCATTGCCTGCAATGACTCATTTCTGGACAAAACCCCCGTTGAGGTTCAGACAGAAGCCACAGCATTGAAATCCTATGAAAATTTTAAAACCTATGCCTGGGGATTTTATGACACATTCACCGATGCCACCAATTACATGCAAGGCATAGACAGTTACTATTTTAATGGCACCGGCGACTTCCAGGCCTGTTTGCTTTCCAATTCCAACCAGGTTAGCGCTAACCTGACTGATCAGAATGGTTTGAGAAACCGTACGGTTATCGTTCCTTCTTCGGGCGGAGGCTGGAGTTTCAGCTTTATCCGGAAGGTAAACATCATGTACCGGAATATTGATGCCGCCAGTATGACCGCAGCCGAAAAGGCCCACTGGAAATCGGTTGCAAACTTTTTCTTCTGTTTCCGTTATGCAGAACTTATCTCCCGCTTCGGAGATGTCCCTTGGATCAACCAGGTAGTCGAAGAAAAGGATACTGTACTTATTTATGGCACCCGTGCACCGAGAAAAATAGTGGCCGATAGCGTTCTTGCCCGTTTGCAGTATGCAGAAGCCAACATCAAAGTTGCCGGCGACGGAGCCAATACAATCAATAAAGCATGTGTTCAGGCACTGATGTCGCGCTTTTGCCTTTTCGAAGGTACCTGGCGCAAGTACCACAAACTTGGCGATGAAACGAAGTATCTTCAGGAATGCGAAAGGACTTCTGCTGCCCTCATGACCCTCTATCCTACTGTTGACAACAATTGGGACGGCCTGTTCAACAGCAAGGACCTCTCCACGCGTCCTGGGACCATCCTTTACAAGCAATATGTTTTAGGACAGTTGGGACACTCCTCCAACAGATACGAACGCAGTACTTCCATGAGATGGGAAGGACACAGGTTCCTGACTGATCAATACCTTGTAAAAAGCAATGGTAAACCAGTCACAAACGCTGCAAATGCAGCTAGGCCGGACGTCGACATGTTCGACGAGTTCCGCGACAGGGATCCCCGCTTATACTATACCTTTGTACCTCCCTATTGTGAAAAACAATACCAGATTCCGGCTTCTGTTGCCGTTCCATGGCCTTTGTACCTGGTATCAGGAAATTACAACACAGCCAACGGATTTTACAACCGTCCGGCAGATCTGAATCCAAACGGGTTCCAAACTGTGGATGAATACAAAAATCTTCTGCCAACCTTATTGTCAGACAATCTGTCCAAACGTGTGCCCGCCTTGCAGTGGGGCTTCATGACCATGCTATGGTCGTCGCCCAACTTCTCTTCCATGGCCACCAACAACCAATTGTCAAGCCGCACAGGATACACTTTTTGGCGCAATTACAACCTTTGGGATTCAAATGACCCGAACGGCAGCGCCGTTGCCAGCAGACCGATTTTCTTCATCGAAGAGTTCATGCTAAACTATGCCGAGGCCACCTGGGAACTTGGAAAATTTTCTCAGGCAATTGCTGATAATACCATCAATAAACTGAGGAACCGTACTTCCGTGAAGGTTGCCCCGATGGTAGTAGCACAGATTGACGGTTCATTCGACCCATCCAATCCCGGCGACCTGGTGACTCCGGGCCGCGACCTTGGCACATACGGAGCACTATTCAATTCAGGCGCTGCCGTGGATTATCCTGTCGACCCGGTATTGTGGGAAATACGCCGTGAGCGAACCATCGAACTTCTGGGCTTAGGCTATGGTTTTGCAGATATTCGCCGTTGGCGAAAAGGTCCGTGGTTCATGAACCGTCCTGTTCTCGGTGCTAAACTGGTTCCTGTCTATTACAAAACCATGACCACTGCTGGGGTAATTTCGGCAACCACACCGGCATGGGCAACTAACCAGACCTACATGAAACTGGTGAACAAGGACTATACTGTTGCTTCCAACGCTGGTACAGTGAATGCAGTTGGTTATGTTCCCCGCTATGATGAACCTTCCAAAACCGGCAAGGGCTGGGAAAATACCTTCTATCTTTTCCCGATACCCAAAAATGACCTCAACCTGAATAATAAATTGGTACAAAACCCGGGTTGGGAGAAATATTAAACAGATTCTTATGATTGAATAAAAATGGCGGTCAGACAATTCAATGACCGCCATTTTTTCAACATGATTCTCATTCCATGCTGTAATACTTTATTCAATGAGTACTTATTCTTTCAGATTTCTGATATTGGCAGTAATTTCCGTCTTGAGTTTCCCAAACCTTTCTGCACAGCAAAAACCCAATATCATCTACATTCTTGCCGACGATCTTGGATACGGCGACGTTGGTTGCTATGGCCAGAAAAAAATCGAAACGCCCAACATCGACAAGTTGGCGGCCACCGGGATGAAGTTCACACAACACTATTCCGGAGCTCCGGTCTGTGCCCCTTCCCGATGTGTGCTGCTGACAGGTAAGCACATGGGTCACTCATACATCCGCGGGAATGACGAATGGGCCGAACGGGGAAAAGTGTGGGATTATCTGGCAATGTTTGCCGACTCAACCCTCGAAGGCCAAAGACCGCTTCCCGAAAATGAGGTGACTTTCCCCCAGTTGCTCCAAACGGCAGGCTACAAGACTGGAATCGTGGGGAAATGGGGTCTTGGAGCGCCAAATACCAACAGTACTCCGCTGCACAAGGGATTCGACTTTTTCTACGGTTACAACTGCCAGCGGCAGGCACATACCTATTATCCCCTGCATTTATACAAAAATGACAGAAGGGTTTACCTCGACAACGATACCGTGGCGCCCGATATCACCAAACTCGACAAGGGAGCCGATCCCTACAACCTCAAAAATTACGCGAAATTTACGCTGAAAGAATATTCTCCAGATTTGATTTACAAGGAGATGATTGGTTTTATTTCTGCGAACACAAAACAACCGTTTTTCATGGAATGGGCAACCACCATCCCGCATGCTCCTCTGCAGGCACCCCAAAGATGGGTCGATTACTATGTGAAGAAGTTCGGTGACGAGAAACCTTATCTTGGCGATAAGGGATACTTCCCGCACAGGTATCCGCATGCCGGGTATGCAGCCATGATTTCCTACCTGGATGAACAGGTAGGTTTATTGGTGAAGCAGCTTAAAGAACTGGGTATCTACGAAAATACGCTTATAATCTTCACCTCCGACAACGGACCAACCTACAACGGGGGTACCGACTCCCCCTGGTTCGACAGCGCAGGCCCTTTCAAGAGTGAGTTTGGCTGGGGAAAGGGGTTTACCCACGAGGGAGGCTTCAGGGTTCCCATGATCGCCAGCTGGCCCGGACACATCAAAGAGGGTTCAGTTAGCAAACATATTTCGGCATTCTGGGATGTGCTTCCAACAATTTGCGAACTGACAGGGATCAAATCACCTTCCAATACAGACGGGATCAGTTTCCTGCCCGAATTGACCGGCAAGAAACAAAAAGCCCACGAATACCTCTATTGGGAATTCCCGGAATCAGGAGGCGAACAGGCAGTCAGAATGGGAAAATGGAAGGGTATCAGGCAAAATATAAAGAAAGGCAATCTTAAAATTGATCTTTACGACCTTGAAACCGATTTGCAGGAATTGACTGATGTTTCGGCAAAATATCCCGAAATCGTGAAACGGATGGAACAGATCATGACCAGGGAGCATGTACCCGCGACACAGGATATATTTAAGATGAAGCCATTGGGGGATTAACTAATTTTACAAGTGATTCCTCCCGCCGTGAATTGAAAAAAAGTCTAATTTTAAGTGTGCCGGACAGAGGCGTTGAAAAAAATGCGATCATATTGTATGTCTGCATATTAAAACACAATTTGTCTGTTTCAATCCATAAAATTTAAATTCGAACACCGTGAAATTTCGGCTGATTATCTTACTCGTTTTTGCCTCATTCTGTGCGCGGGCACAGGAAATCATTCCACGGCCCAATGAATACAGGCAATCCGGAGGTTTCTTCCGGTTACCGGAAACTGTTTCAATTAGCAGTTCTGATACTTGCTTCTCAGGCCTGATTCCGGTTTTCGCAACATCCGTGAAAAAATACACCTCCCTGGATTTTCAGGTGAAACAGAAAAATGGAGCAATCCGGCTTGTCCGTAATCCAAAGATTTTGGAAAAGGAAGCCTATCGGCTGAAAATTGAACCCCGAAACATCACTGTAGAAGCAGGATATCCCGCGGGATGTTTTTACGCATTGCAATCTCTGATCCAACTCCTGCACAGTTTCGGCCCAGGCAAAACCATCGCCTGCGCTGTCATATCCGACAAGCCGCGATATGAATGGAGGGGATTCATGCTGGATGAATCTCGTCATTTTTTTGGAATGGCCGAGGTGGAGAAAATCCTGGATATGATGGCCCTCCAAAAACTCAACAAGTTTCACTGGCATCTGACCGATTCTCCAGGCTGGAGGATCGAAATCAAACAATATCCGTTACTCACGGGCCCGGGGGCAAAAGGAAATTTTTCGGATCCTGAGGCAGAAGCCAGGTACTATACGCAAAAGCAAATCTCCACAATCGTTCAGTATGCGGCGGATCGCTTTATTGAGGTCATACCCGAGATTGATATGCCGGGCCATGCTACCGCCGCAGCAAAGGCCTATCCGGAATTTAGCGGCGGCGGATCAAAAAAGTTTCCCGATTTTACATTCCATCCGGGGAAAGATGGAACCTATGGTTTTCTGACCAACATTCTGAAGGAGGTGGCAAGCCTATTTCCTTCAGGATACATCCACATCGGGGGCGACGAAGTTTCGTACGGCAACCAGCAATGGACCGGTTTTCCCGAGATTCAGTTGTTGATGAAACAGAAAGAACTGAAAGACCTGACGGATGTAGAACACTACTTTCTAAAACGGATGGCCGATTCCATTCAGAAATCCGGGAAAACGCTTATCGGATGGGACGAAATAGTTAGTGCAGGTCTGACCAATCATCCCCGGATCATGTGGTGGCGGCACGATCAGCCGCAAATGCTCGATCTGGCATTGAAGAACGGATATGAAGTTATTCTGTGTCCAAGAATTCCATTGTATTTTGATTTTGTCCAACTCAACTCCCACAAATCCGGCCGGAAATGGAGTGGAAAATATGCCCCCGTTGAGAGCGTGTACAATTTTCCTTCCGACCAGTTCACGGGAGGAATATCTATTGCCACTCCGCTTGTCAAAGGGATTCAAGCCAATTTGTGGACGGAGACCGTTCATACCAATGAGCGGCTCGAATTCATGACCTTCCCCCGGCTATCTGCCCTGGCAGAAGCGGCCTGGACCAACAAGGAGGTGAAGGACTATGAAAGTTTCCGGGGAAGGATGAAAAATATGGAGGACATTTACAGAAAATCGGATGTGCGCTATTTTGATTTCATGCACCCTGAGGAAGCAACAGAAATTTCAGGTCCGGAAATGCCAAAGAATTAGTGATTGTATAAACTTTGCTATTCCGTTTTATTGAATTAATCAATGATATTCTAATTGTAGTAACTTCACTTTAAGTTAAGGAATTAGAGAAAACAAGCCTTGGTGTCCTTAGTGTATACCTTCGGGTCCTTTGTGGTAAAAAATTACATTATACTGACAAACAATTACTTATACCATGAGAAGAAAAATATTTACAGTACTCTCCTTCGTTCTGATATCGGTTGCTGGCTGGTCGCAGGCAAAGTCCCATTCCTTTGCCCTCGGCAAACAGGATTTCCTGCTCGACGGTAAACCCTTCCAGATCATTTCGGGCGAAATGCACCCCGCCAGGATTCCCGCCGAATACTGGAAACAAAGGATCCAAATGGCAAAAGCCATGGGATGCAACACCATCGCCGCCTACGTCTTCTGGAATTACCATGAAGCCGAACCCGGCAAATTCGATTTCCGGACGGATAATCACAACATCGCACAATTCGTGCGGCTGTTACAGGAAGAGGGTATGTACCTGATCCTGCGTCCCGGGCCCTATGTTTGTGCCGAATGGGATTTTGGCGGACTGCCTGCCTATCTGCTGGCCATACCCGACATCAAGGTAAGGTGCATGGATCCCCGCTATATGCAGGCCGCCGAAAGGTACATCCAGGCGCTGGCGCAGGAAGTGAAGGAGCTGCAAGTGACCAAAGGAGGCCCGATTCTCATGGTCCAGGTCGAAAATGAATACGGAAGTTATGGCAACGACCGTACCTACATGAACCGGCTGAAGGAAGTGTGGCAGAAAAACGGGATCGAAGTACCCTTTTACACGGCAGACGGCCCAACTCCTTACATGCTTGAAGCTGGGTCATTACCTGGCGCCGCCATCGGTCTTGACTCGGGTACAAATGACAAGAATTTCGAACAGGCCACTAAAGTCAATCCGAATGTTCCCTCCTTTTGCAGCGAATTGTACCCCGGCTGGCTGACCCACTGGAGCGAGAAATGGCAGCGTTCGGATACGGCCAGCCTGATCAGGGAGGTCAAATGGCTGATGGACCACAAGAAGTCCTTCAATTTCTATGTCATCCATGGCGGGACCAATTTCGGCTATTGGGCCGGGGCCAATGCCTTCAGTCCGACGCAATACCAGCCAGATGTGACCAGCTACGACTACGACGCACCCGTCAACGAAATGGGACAGGCTACACCAAAATATCTTGCCCTGCAAAAACTTCTCGGAACATATCTCCCTGCCGGTCTAAAAAATCCTGCCATGCCGGCAGCGTTGCCGACAATTCAAATACCGGAGATCAGCCTAACGCAAACTGCTTCCGTCTGGGACAACCTTCCTCAAGCAATTCTGTCACCGCAGCCCAAACCGATGGAAATGCTTGGCCAGAAAGCCGGATTCATCCTCTACCGTACCAGCCTGATCGGCCACAAGAAAGGGAAACTGCGTATCACCGAACTGCACGACTACGCCACCATTTTCGTGGATGGCAAATACATCGGCAAACTCGACAGGTGCAAGGCTGAAAATATCATTGAATTACCTGCATCCACCACCGCCAATCCGCAGCTCGAAATCCTGGTAGAAGGAATGGGGCATATCAATTTCGCGGAGTACATGATCGACCGAAAAGGAATTACCGACAGGGTTTCGCTCAACGGGATGACCCTGATGAACTGGGAAATCTTTACACTGCCATTCGACGAAGCCTATCTCGGCAAACTGAAATTCTCAATGGGTGAAGCTACACGGCCCGGCTCATTCTTTAAGGGAGAATTTGGTCTGAATGAGACAGGTGACACCTACCTGGATGTCGCCAAATGGGAAAAGGGCGTGGTTTGGGTAAATGGCCACAACCTGGGCAGATACTGGAACACCGGTCCCCAAACCAGGCTCTATTGCCCGGCGCCTTGGCTGAAGAAAGGAAAGAATGAAATCGTCATCTTCGATCTGCACCAGCTAAGTCCAAAACCTGTGAAAGGGGAGAAGTCCCTTGACCCAATGAACTGAATATACTTTCCGTTTTCTGAACCAGATGGGTTAAATTTATTGGGAATCCTCAAGGAAAATAAGCACCAGATTCCCGGCTCCAAGAAATATAATCCCATTCAACAAATGGTAGATTAGAATTATATGATGTAAATTTAGAGCAGTATATTACACTATAAACCTTCCTCAACCCAGACAAAACAGAAGTTAAGGGAAGTTTTATTGCACATATATACGACTTAGCGGCTATTTTGCAGGACAATTATAAAATTTAAACCAAAACAATAAAAATGAGAAATCTAATTGGGACACTCATAGTTACAGCTTGCATTTGGTCATGCAACCAATCACCAAAGACAGTTGAAAACGCTTCAATTTCAAAATTGAAAGACACGAGCTATGAAGTTAAAACAGGTGGTTGTAAAATGATACAAATTGACGGCAAGTACAATGTTTGGACAAAGAAAATTGGGGATGGCAAAATAAAAGTATTGCTGTTACATGGTGGACCAGGCTTCACTCATGATTATTTTGAATGTTTTGAAGATTTCCTGCCGAAAGAAGGAATTGAATTTTACTATTACGACCAATTGGGAGTTGGAAACTCTGATATTCCAACAGACACATCTCTTTGGAAAGTTCAACGTTATGTAGAGGAAGTGGAGCAAGTAAGAAAAGGTCTTGGCTTAGACAATTTCTATTTGTTAGGGCATTCATGGGGCAGTATGTTGGCAATGGAATACTTACAGAAATATCAAAGCCATGTAAAAGCTGCGGTGCTATCCAATATGACCGCAGGGATTAAGAGTTATATAAGTTACAGCATTAAGCAAAAAAATGAGTTTCTGTCAAAAGAAGAATTGGCAACTTTTGATTCATTAGACAAGCGTAAACTTTATGACTCACCCGAATACCAAAATTTGCTGATGAATAAACTTTACACTCGTAATGTTTGCCGTTTGCCAGTTGAAAATTGGCCTGAGCCATTAATGAGAGCCTTCAAGAAAGCAAATCATTCAATCTATATACAAATGCAAGGAGTGGATGAATTTCATGTAACGGGTAATTTTAAAGATTGGGAAATGTGGGACAGGTTGCCAAATATCAAAGTTCCGACACTTGTGCTTGGTGGCATATATGATGAAATGAATCCAGAGGACATGAAAAGAGAAGGTCAGCTTATCCCCAACAGCAGGACATACTTGTGTCCCAATGGAGGACACTTAAGTATGTATGACGACCAACAAAATTATTTTTCAAACCTCGTTGCTTTTTTGAAAGATGTGGACGGAAATAAATTTACGGCGGACAAAAAATAATACCTTGTAACGAAAGAAAGCTGCCGTTAACACTGGTTTTACGACAGTAACACTTAAAATTTATAAACCTCTTTAATGAAACAACGTTCAATCATATTTCTCCAGGGAGTAATTGTCCTTGTTGGCTTGGTAGCCCTGGCCATCATGATTCGGTTTCCCTTGACGGAGGGGAGGGCAGAAAACCTGGAGCTGTTTAGCATTTACGCTGATCCGTTCATCTTGTATGTCTATGCAGCTTCTATCCCATTTTTTATAGCGCTTTACAAGGCGTTCAAATTACTCGGATATATTGGACAGGACAAAGCATTCTCACTAAAATCGGTGAGTACTTTAAGAAGTATAAAACACTGCGCATTCGTATTGAGCATCTTCATTGTGATGGCAGGAGTATACATAAGGATATTTCATCATAAAGATGACGACCCCGCGGGTTTTCTTGCATTGTGTATGGTAACTACTTTTCTTACACTCGCAGTTGCTACTGCCGTTTCAGTGTTTGAAAAGATCCTGCAAAAAGGGATGGACTTAAAATCAAAGAACGAATAACTCAATGAGCAGTCAAAGAAATAATTAGACTTAATAGCTGGAGGATGGAAATATATTTTTGCTTCGGAAAAATTTTTGTGAGGACCTAAGATTGCACAACTTCAGGCACAAAATGCGATGATGCCGATGACACGGGTTTTGCACCAGGCTTGGTTGACAGGCGAACTTGAAGCCTGCACTCCGAAGCCCGCCCGAAAGCTAAACCCAGAATCGTTAGTTAAAAAGTAATTCTTGTCCCTCACTAAAAACATTTTTATATCAGTCAATCTGAAAGAGAAATTCCAGCCGTTTTAAATCAATAAATCAAAATGAACAATCCAGCAATAGAAAACACCTTGGGAAAATTTGTCCTTCTTCTCACCCTTACATTTAGTCAGGTTGCGTTTTCATATTCACAATCGCCTTTATGGCAAGACAAGGGTCGAATTGTCATAAGTTCCGACGGGAATGAACATGACCACGATGACTGGGCGGCAACACCCCTGTCATTGGCCATCATTGCAGCAAGGGGTTTGCAGGATAAACTTGCTGTTTACATTTATTCCGATCATATCTGGGGAAGCAATCATGAGCATCCCGGAGTTAATGGTGTAAAACCCTATGATCAAATGAAGGAGAGT
>CAIUUO010000111.1 GCA_903902325.1 uncultured Bacteroidia bacterium | reverse complement strand
GCGATTACGCATAACTGATAGTTACCAAAGAAAGGCTAAAGGCTAAAGGCTAAAGGCTATAGGCTAAAGGCTAATAAGTTTAGTTATTCGCGGTGAAAAGGTTACACTAATTCGGTAAATATGTTCGAACAGGAGGATTTAAAGAAGGCAGTTGAAGTCCTTCGTCAGGGAGGTGTGATTTTATACCCGACGGATACCGTCTGGGGGTTGGGTTGCGATGCGACCAATCCTGATTCTGTGAAAAGGATTTTCGGGATAAAGCAGCGTGATGATGCCAAGAGTATGCTCGTACTGATTGAGAATCAAAATATGCTCAATTCCTATGTCAGGGAGGTACCTGAAGTGGCCTGGCAATTGATTGAGGTTGCAGACAAACCTTTGACCATTATTTATCCGGGAGCTAAAAACCTGGCCCACAACCTGATTGCACCGGATGGCTCCATCGGGATAAGGGTGACGGCTGAATTGTTTACTGAATATTTAATACAGCGATTCCGTCGCCCGATCGTTTCGACCTCGGCCAACCTGGCTGGAAAGCCTGCTCCTCAAAATTTCAGCGAAATCAGCGATGAGATCAAATCTGCCGTAGACTATGTTGTTCAGTACAGGCAGGACGAGAAAATCCGTACTTCACCCTCCTCCATCATCAAACTGGGAACAGGAGGACAAATTGAAATTATAAGGCCTTGACGCGGTGTTTACTTTGCTTCCCTTACCTTTCCTGAACCAACAATGGTGGAATTTACTTCCGGGTTGCCCGAATAAGTGACATTGCCTGACCCGGCAATCTTGCAGTTAAGACGCTCCATGGCATAAACGGCACAACTCCCGGATCCTGAAATCAATACACTGACATCTTTGGCTTTCAGTCCGGAAGCCTTCACATTACCCGACCCCGATACACTCATTTTAAACTCAGAGACTACATTATCTCCGGCTAATTGCAGATGACCAGACCCCGACAAGCCTGAGGTTATTCTTTCAGCTTTCAGGTTACTTAGACGGATGGACCCGCTTCCGCTGACATAACAATCGAGGACCCTGGCTGCAATCAACTCGTCGGCAATGATTGAACCTGAACCAGATACCGTTAATTCGTCAATTTGCGGGATAGAGACATAGACCGTAATTGCACCGGGTTTCCATTTCGAATCAAACCAGGTATTGGAAGAATAGCGGATGATCAGTTTGCGGTCTTTGTTCTCGACAACCAGTTTATCAAATATTTCGTCTGTTGCGGTGACTGTCACGGACTGTACGCTATCCTGCTTCAGGATAAGTTTGGCATTGTTCTTCAATGTAATTTCAGTAAACGCGGATACGTCATATTTCATGCTCTTCTGAGCAAACAGATTTTGTGCACCGGCTACAAAAACAAAAAGGAACAGAATGGTCAGATAATTTCTCATTGGGAATTAAATTGGTTAATACAAAGTGTGTTAAACCTATCTATAAGACGTTTGGAATAATCAATTGTTACAATTCTCCCTTGTTTTGCCTAAAAACTTTTTCAATCCGATTTCGGATATAACGATTTGAACAGAATTGTTCCTACTTTTTATACTCAATGAAATGCTTGTTCTCGAAGGGCCGGTACCTGAAAATTTTCTCAAACCAGTAAAGCACAAAATATCGGGCCGTAAATTTTTTTCTTTTCTCCGAGAGTTCCGGATGCCAGTCGAGCTGCTCCAGTCTGGTTTTCATCACAACAGGATGCGTTCCCCTGAAACGTGTCAGACTATCAATCGACTCCGTATAATCGTATTCAGTAGAAACCTGATCGATGGTTTTGATGTGTTTTGAGTCGGCCGACCAATATTGTTTGGCGCCCTCCAGTTTCTCCATCATCTTTTTGGGCGGCCGCACCCAGCCATAATGATAGACGGCGGCGTCAATAAATTTACCCGTCAGTTTGCGGGCATCTT
Source organism: uncultured Bacteroidia bacterium (assembly GCA_903902325.1). GTDB lineage: Bacteria > Bacteroidota > Bacteroidia > Bacteroidales > Prolixibacteraceae > CAINVV01. The sequence goes on along the minus strand of CAIUUO010000111.1, from coordinate 13,229 downwards.
TCCATCGGAAACCCTGCGCATCGTTCCATGACCGGATATCCTTATTGTTTCTGACAATGCGGATTTCACTTCTGTACCATCTGCGCGAATCGGCCACATAATCGAAGGTACCGTAAAAATGCGTGTAGTTAAATATTAAGCCGTCGACTGCTTTGTTGGAAAGGTTTTCTTCCATGGCAGAACGGATCACAGGCAGATATTTTTCATGAATCACTTCATCTCCCTGGATATAAAAACACCAGTCATATTCTGAAGGAATGGCATCAAAAGCCTTGTTGGTTTCGGATGCAAGCACCCTGCCCCGTTCCTTAAGCGTGGGATCCCACACCGTGTCAATAATTTGAATCTTATCGGACTGAATGGATGCTATCAATTCCCTGGTCCCGTCATTACAGTCGCCTACAGCAATGATGAAGTGGTCGCAAAGAGGTAATACCGAAGTAATTGCCTCAACAATGGGATAATCGAACCGAACCCCGTTCTTCACAAAACTAAATCCGCAGACTTTCAAGGCACTTAATATTTAAAGCTGTTAGCCGTTAGCTATTAGCTGTTAGTTATTTTTGAATATGAGAACGAGTTTTGAGACATGAGATATAAGACATGAGATATAAGACATGAGATATAAGACATGAGATATAAGACATGAGATATAAGACATGAGATATTGGCACTAGTCCTCTAATTAGCACATTAGCACATTAGCATATTAGCATAATCCCATAAATTTCTATTTTTCACACTTCAAACTTTTCAGCTTCGTCGAAGTCCAGGGTAGCGAAATAATCGTTGAGCGTTTCAGCCCTTCTGATCTGGACAACTTCACCGTTTTCGCGCTTTAAAAGTTCTGCCGACCTCAGTTTGCCGTTGTAATTGAATCCCATCGCGTGGCCGTGGGCGCCAGTATCATGGATCACCACCAGGTCGCCCGGAGTCATTTTCGGAAGAACACGGTTGATGGCAAACTTGTCGTTGTTCTCACAAAGAGAGCCAGTCACATCGTACATGAATTTCGAACTGTTTGGGTCGTTCCCCAGTACAGTGATGTGATGATAGGATCCGTACAATGCAGGCCTCATCAGGTTAGCCATGCTGGCATCGAGTCCGGCAAATTTCTTAAAGGTATTCTTGATGTGAAGGACCTTGCAAACCAGAAATCCAAAGGGACCCGTGATGGCCCTTCCTGATTCAAAATAAATTTTTAGCGGATCCAGGCCATTGGCTCCAATGTATTTATTGTAGGCCGCCTGGATGCCACTGCTCATCCTGTCGAGGTCAACTGCCTGTTGTTCGGGTTTATAAGGAATACCGATACCCCCACCAAGGTTTGCAAATTCGAATCGGATGCCCAGTGTATGGTACAGTTCAACAATCAGCTCAAAAAGTATTTGTGCCGTTTCGACAAAATAATCAGGATTCAGTTCGTTGGATGCCACCATGGTATGGATGCCGAATCGTTTGATACCCTTGTCGCGCAATATTTTATATCCTTCAAAGAGTTGTTCCCTGGTGAAACCGTATTTGGCTTCTTCGGGGTGCCCGATGATCGCATTGCCTTCCTTGAGTGCACCCGGGTTGTAGCGGAAACAGACCAGTTCGGGCAGCCCCACCTGTTCTTCCAGATACTTGATATGGCCAAAATCATCGAGATTGATGATGGCACCCAGTTCAATGGCCTTCTTGTATTCATAAGCGGGCGTGTCATTGGATGTGAACATAATCTCCTCACCGTGCATGCCAATATTTGAGGCAAGCACCAGTTCCGCCATCGAACTGCAATCAATGCCAAAACCTTCCGATCTGAGGATTTTCATCAAAAACGGATTCGGTGCAGATTTTATGGCATAATATTCCTTGAAACCGGGGTTCCATGAGAATGCCTTCACAAATTTCCGGGCATATTCGCGCATCCCTTTTTCATCATAAATATGAAATGGGGTAGGATATTTTGTAACAATTTTTTCGAGTTCTTCTTTTGTAAATGGAATCGTTTTCTCAGTCATTTTGTCGATAAATTATGCTGCAAAATTACAAAAAAATGAGGATGACTGCTATTTTTAATTATTCTAAATATAAATGATTTAACAATTATTTAGGAAAGGGAAGAGAGGTTGCGGATTGCTTGCAATTCGACGATTCGACAATTCGACAATGTTTTTCACCACTAAGGACTCAAAGGGAACCACAAAGGACTCAAAGTAAATTATCTCTCCGTCCTTTCCGTCTTTCCATCTTTCCGTCTTTCCATCCAAGTTTTCATTGTCACATTGTCGAATCGTCGAATAGTCGAATTATCATATCAGCTAATCATCACATCAGCTAATCATCACATCAGCTAATCATCACATCAGCTAATCAGGACAGGTAAAACTCCGGGCTGATGATGCCGCTTGCAATTTCCCTTACTTCACCTGTCAGGAAGAGGTTCCACGATTCATCCACCTCGATTTTCAGGATACCGCCCGGCATCCTTACTGTAATATGGCGGTCCATTAGTCCCTTTTTGACCAATACCGCCGCGATCGCACTGGATGAACTACCGGAAGCCTGTGTGAATCCGGCACCTCGTTCCCAGATCAGCGCATCGACCATATCGCGGGAAACTACCTTGACAAACTGCACATTGATCCGGTTTGGAAACATTGAGTGGTTTTCAATCATCGGCCCGAGGTGTCTGATTTCTGTTTCATCCAGCCTGTCGCGAAGGACAACACAATGCGGATTTCCCACAGATACGCAGTGAATCGGATATGCCTTCCCTTCAATTTCGAGTGACTCGTTGAAACACTCATCTTTGTCAAAATTGACTGGTATTTCGTTGGATGTGAAATTTGCTTTGCCCATGTCTATCCGGATCATGAATGCCCTTCCCTCCTTTTGTTCCAGTATATGGGCTGTCACCAGGCCTCCCAGGGTATCAATGGTAAAATTGTGCTGATTTGTAAATCCATAATCGAATAGATATTTGGCAAAGATCCTCAGTCCATTACCACTTTTTTCGGCTTCGGATCCATCCGGATTAATGATCCTGAGTCCAAAATCTGCCTTCCCGGCAGGAACCTTCAGCAGGACGCCATCTGAACCAATGCCAATGTGGATGTTGCACAACCTGATGATTAGTTCGTTGGTCAGCTCAAAATTCAAAGCCGATTGGTCCAGCACGATGTATTCATTTCCAAGACCGTGTGATTTAACAAAGAAATTTGCTTGCATAACTCGCCGATTGTAAGGTGTCCGGTAAAAGTACCCAAAAATTTATTTCGTATCTTTGCATTTCCTAATGTAGATCAGGAATATTTCACGCAAAGTGCGCTAAGAGGATCGCAAATAACGCTAAGTTTAAAAAATCCTATTCTTCTTTGCGCTCTTCGCGATGTCTTTGCGAGCTTTGCGTGAACTTATTCTGCACGAATTAATTTTTTTTAGAATATGGCAAAAATCAACGAAAATTACCTGAAACTGAAGGCAGGTTATTTGTTTCCCGAAATCGGGCGACGCGTCAGGGAATTTGCACAGGCAAATCCCGGCAAGGAAATCATCAGGATGGGCATCGGCGATGTGACACAACCACTTACTCCCGCCATCGTTAAGGCGTTTCATGAGGGAGTGGATGAGATGGCTTCCGTTTCGACCTTTAAGGGATACGGTCCGGAGCAGGGATATGATTTTCTGCGCAATGCCATTGCCGAAAACGATTACCATGCCCGTGGCGTAGAGATCTCGGCGGATGAGATTTTTGTCTCGGACGGATCGAAGTGTGACACAGGCAACATCCAGGAAATATTCGGAAGCGACAACAAGATAGCCATATGTGATCCGGTTTATCCGGTATATGCCGACACTACCGTGATGTCGGGGAAGACCGGAACCTGCCAGTCGAATGGTTATTTTGACGGAATCATCTATATGCCCTGCAACGAGGAAAACGGATTTTTACCTGAACTCCCATCGGAGCGCCCGGATCTGATCTTCCTTTGTTTCCCCAACAACCCTACCGGGACTGTTGCCTCCAGGGAAGTTTTGAAAAAATTTGTGGATTATGCCATTCAGAACAACTGCATCATCCTCTTTGATGCGGCGTATGAGGCATTCATTACGGATCCGTCTATCCCCCACTCCATCTACGAGATTGAAGGTGCAAAAAAAGTAGCGATTGAATTCAGGAGTTTTTCCAAGACGGCAGGTTTCACAGGCACTCGCTGTGCCTTCACGGTTATTCCGGATGACCTGGTAGCATTCGATGATGCAGGTAAGGCTCATCCCGTCAAACCATTGTGGATGCGCAGGCATACCACCAAATTCAACGGGGTCTCCTACCCAGTACAAAAAGCGGCTGCCGCAATTTATTCGAGGGAGGGCGCCAAAGAGGTAAAGGAGGTAGTCAACTATTACCTCGAAAATGCCCGTATCATGCTACAGAGCCTGCATGAACAGGGATATACCGTTTTTGGAGGTGTCAACGCCCCTTATGTCTGGGTTAAAACCAAGAAAGGACTTACCTCCTGGGAGTTTTTCGACCTGCTGCTGAATGAAGCCAATGTGGTTGGCACACCCGGTTCCGGATTCGGACCTTCGGGTGAAGGATATTTCCGTTTCTCCGCCTTCGCCGAAAGGGCCAATGTGCTGAAGGCGATGGAGAGGTTGAAGAATTTGAAGATGTGAGGATTAGTTGATGTGTTGATTCGACGATTCGGCAATTCGACAATTCGACAATTCGACAATGTGAAAATTGGGAAATGTGGAAATGAGAGGGTGAAACGAATTGGAGATATGAGCCATAAGACATGAGATATGAGATTAACGAATGCAAAATTGGCACAATGAAACAGTAGAGACGCAGCATGCTGCGACTCTTTAATCTCAAACACACATGGCGGAGGGTATTTCTTTCGAATTTTTAACACTTTTTGTATTCTATTATATCGGCGATGAGTTTTTCCCAAGCGGAACTTAAGTACTTTAGGCACTTTAGTTCAATTTAGGCACTTTAGGCACTTTCTGAGATATGAAATTTAGGAAATGGTTCTTTCTATTGGCATTAACCTGCGGACTGTCGTTGAGCAGTTTTGCGCAGGTGTATTTTCCTGAGGACATGGTCAAGGTAAGCGCCCAGATACTTGATGACCTCACAGCTTTGCCAATACCCTACGTAAATGTGATCAACCAGCGCGTCAGGGGAGGCACGATGACCGACAAGCTGGGAAAATTCACCCTGCAGGCCGATCCAACCGACACCCTCACTTTCAAATCCATCGGGTACATTGACAAAAAGGTTGCCGTGAGTGAAATGATGAAGGAAAACGCCATTGTGACCATGGCGCCTGTCAGGTACCAGTTGAACGGAGTCGAAATAACGGGAGAAGGTCCAAAAGTAAACATGACCGGAGTGCCTGCTGCCAAAATGAGCAACATACCAGCCGAGTTGCGAAGCGATTTTACGAAAAAACCCACAGTACTGACCGCCATTGCGCATCCGCTCTCCTACCTGAATTACAAATTCAACAAAGAAGAAAAAGAGAAAAGAAATACCCTTGTCGCGATCAGGTCAGAGCGGGAATGGCAACTATTTTCACTGGTCTACAACAAGGAGATTGCCGGACGGATCACTGGGCTGAAAGGTGATAATCTGGATAATTTTATGGTTTACTTCAACGCATACAGCAACCTTCGCTTCAGTGCGACTACCTACGAAGTGGAGAAAAGAGTGAAGGAACTTTACAAGGAATACAATGCCCGTGAGATGGAACTGAAGACGGATGCGCCGGCTAACTAATCCGACAATTCGGTAATTCGGTAATTGAATAAATAGTTCATTAAGATATTGAAGCTGATTATCATTAATTTCACAAAGTCGATTCACTCATCATTGTCGAATCGTCGAATTGTCGAATTCTTAAAATAACCGAATATCATTAATTTCACAAAGCCGACTCACGCATCATTGTCGAATTGTCGAATCAGCAAATTGTCGAATTTTTTACTATAACCCTCCTCCCATGCAACTCCCAACTTTTACAGACATACTTGCTGCCCACGAGTTGATCAAGCCTTACATCCACAGGACTCCGGTCCTGACGAGCCAGAGCATCAATAAGCTGATGGGATGTGAACTCTTTTTCAAATGTGAGAATTTCCAGAAAGTTGGAGCCTTCAAATTCAGGGGAGCGACCAATGCCGTATATTCGCTGAGCGACGCTGAAGCTGCTGCAGGCGTTGGCACCCATTCATCGGGGAACCATGCTGCAGCCCTTGCACTTGCGGCAAGGATGCGCGGCATCCAGTCGTACATTGTGATGCCGTCAAATGCCCCTGAGGTCAAGAAAATCGCGGTAGCTGGATACGGCGCCAACATCACCTTCTGTGAACCCACTTTGCAGGCAAGGGAGCAGACCCTTCAACGACTTGCCGACGAACTGGGATTGACCATTGTTCATCCTTACAATAATTTCAGGGTCATCAGCGGGCAGGGAACCGCCTCTGTCGAATTGTTTGAGGAGGTGCATGGGCTTGAAGTTGTAATATGCCCGGTTGGTGGCGGCGGACTCCTGTCAGGAACTGCCATCTCTGCCAGGTCAATCAGTCCCGGATGCAGGGTAATCGCGGGAGAGCCCAAAGCGGCAGATGATGCATTCAGGTCCTTCCGGGATGGGTACATTCACCCCTCGATCCAACCGCAGACCATTGCCGACGGACTCCTTACTTCCCTGGGCGAACTCAATTTTGAGATCATCCGCCAAAACGTCGATGAGATACTGACAGCATCGGAAGAGTCAATCGTTGCAGCCATGCGCATGATCTGGGAAAGGATGAAGATCATCATTGAACCTTCCAGTGCGGTACCTTTGGCTACCATCATGGAAAACCGGGATAAATTTACCGGACTGAGGATTGGGATTATACTTTCGGGAGGAAATGTGGAGCTGACAAAACTGCCGTTCTGAAGAAGGATAAAGGATAAAGTTTAAAGGATAAAGTAGAGAACGCCACGATCATCACTATCTCGTAACCTGTAACCCGTAACTTGTATCAAAGGCGAAAAGCTAGAAACTATTGGCTATCTACCTTTCGGCAAAATGGAAATCAGTTCTTTATGCACCGTACCGAAAGCCCGTACTGCTTGCTTACAAAGCTTCTGGTAACTGCTTTGCCACCGAAATACATGTAGCGGTCATAAGCTACGGTCGTATTAACAGCCGTAGCGCTCCACCAGTATCCGTAACTTCCGATCGTAAGGGATTCGCCTGCATCTGTTCTGTTGCCACCGGGTAGGGCGGTAAACATGGTTTCGTTGGTGGCTCCGGTATTGGGCGTTTTCCAGAAATCAAGGCTACTTTCCTTGAGCATTCCCCCGGCGCCTATTTCACCTCCCAGATGAGTTGTCAGGGTTGTCCATTCTGCATCAGTTGGCACATGGTAGCCAGTCGGACACAATTTACCTGTCGAAACGGTATACCAGTTGTACAAGGCGCCATAGGAAACCTTATTGACCGTGATATCATTGTTGTACCAGCAAAATCCAGGCGACTGGAGGTTGCTCCAGGGATTATTGTCGATGACAAGTGGTATCAGGGTACTGTCGCTGTACCTTGTCGTTTTCAGGTTTTCGATCAGCCAGACCTGGGATCCTATTGTGACAGAATGGTAGAAATTACCGTCCCTGTCGATCACAATTAATCCCTTGATGGAAAAAAGACGCGTCGGGCCGTAAGCCGTTCCCACGCTGTTGGTGGCATAAGCTCTCAGGTAGTACGCCGAATCAGGAGATATCTTCGAAACTGCACTGACAAAAGCACCGGTTCCGATACCATCGGCTGTATAGGTATTGGCAAGGGTGGGATTTGGATTCGTTCCCCAGCAAACTCCTCGGCCCGAGACCGGGGATCCACCGTCCAGGGTAACGCTACCGCCACTGAAGATAATTTTATCCGTGACGGCGGTCACAATGGCGGTAGTTACTGTAGGCAAAACGGGCGGCAGCGTCGTAGTCTGCTGATTTCCATAACCAGTTCCGGAGCCATTTCGGGCATAAGCTTTGAAATAATAAGTCATTCCCGGATCCAGTTTGCTGATGACGCTGTTGAATTTACCCATACCATTGCCATCCGTGGTGATACTATCCTTGTATACAGTGGTCGGATTTTGTTTCAGGCTCCAGCACACGCCTCGTGCGGTTACGGAATCGCCGCCGTCATCCACGACCTCGCCGCCTGTTTTAACCGAATAGGCAGTAAGATTGGTAACGACATTCGTTTTTACGAACGGTGCATACACATCCGCCGGAGGCTTGCAACCCGCCAGGCAGACGAGCAAGCATGCTGTCAGTCCCGATAACATATATCCCTTTTCGAAAAATCTGATCATCCTAAAAATTTAATGGACAATTGATCATTATGAGTATTGTCCGACTACAAATTCATTTAAAAAAACAAATTAAATGTCTGCTAAAACCTAAATATTCCGGACTATTTGGTGTTTTCTTAGTGAAACCTTGGTGTCTTTGAGACTTTGTGGCCATTTTTTCATGCCACCAAGACACTAAGACACCAAGGTTTCACCAAGAGTTATAACTTAAAAAGATTAGAAGTATCTGGGTGTAAACCTGCAATATCTTCTCTTTTTGTATGGAAAGTCGTAGCTTACCAGGAATTCATGGGTACCGGCATTGAATTGTGCCGGCTGAAAGGTCGTCAAATCATAGGCATATCCAAGTTTCAGACTCTTGTTGACGAAGGCCTGAAAAAGTAGTCCATACGAATTTTGCAGCCGATAGGTTGCTCCTACCCACACTCTTTCGAAGAACAGGAGGTTGGCAGATAAATCAACAATTGCAGGGGTATTCTGACTCCATCTGGCCAAAAAGGTAGGTTTGAACTTCACATTGTCTGCTACATCAAACACAAACCCTCCCATCCCGTAGAAGTTACGAACTTCCATGTATACAGTCGCTCCGCTGTCGGAATTGATCTTGTTTGTGAAGATCTTCGGACAGGATAGCCCCAGGAAGAAGTTGTCGGAGTGCCACATCATGCCCACGCCAAAGTTCGGCAGGTATTTTTTATTGATGTCAAAAGCAGTAACCGGATCGTTGGGGTCATGAACCCCAAGTTCGGTAAGGAGCGCCTCATACCTGTTGAATCCCCCCTTTATCCCGAAGGAGACGTACTGATCGTTGTCGATCAGGATACGAAAGGAATAATCGGCATATACGCCAAGTTGCTTGACAGGTCCTGCCTTGTCGTTGATCAGCGAAAACCCGACCCCGATGTTGTATTTTTTAAGGGGTCCGTTTATCGTGATCGTTGTTGTGACAGGAGCGCCATCAAATCCAACCCACTGGATTCTCGAGAGGGCAGAAGCATTGACGTAACCTGACATCCCGGCATACGCCGGCTGAACCGTAAGCAGATTATTCATGTACTGGTTGAATACAGGATCCTGCTGTGCATGCAAATCCGGGCTGACCCAAATCAGCATGAGCATGATACCTGGCAGCAACCTGCATAAACCTCTGATGATATTATTTCTATCTTTCAAAACCGGATATTTTTAGCGCTTAAAGATGCGAATTAATAATAGATATACACAAATCCTTTCATCAACTGACCACTATTTCCGCCCAATTTAAGGAGGTAATAATAAACTCCCGGTGCGACGAGTTGAGTCTTTGAGAATCCGGACTCCGAATATCGCCCATTCCAGGCATTTTCGGGATATTCATAATTCTTGCTTTGGAATACCAATTGTCCGGATCTGGTGTAGACCATCAGTGATGTTCCCGGGAACTGATCCAGTCCGTCGATCACAAAGGTATCATTTACACCGTCACCATTCGGGGAGACCAATTGCGGTATGGTCGGAATCTCCTTGATCAGGACATACTGTTTTGCCGTGTCTTTATAGCCCATCTGATCCGTTACGGTCCAGACAACTTCCGTTACACCGGTTCTGAACTTGGCCGGGGCATCATTCGTGATCGTGTCGATGGCACAGTTGTCCGTTGCAAAAGGTTTGCCAAGATCCACCACATACTTGTTCGGAGTACCATCCGTCGACTTGATAAACTGAACCGTCATGTCGATGTTCTTCGGAGCTGTAATGTTCGGCGCAATGGTATCTTTCACATCGATGAATACACTGTCTTTGGTCACACATCCTTTGGCGTCTGTGAGCGTAACCCTATGCCACCATGCAGTCAGCCTGACGGCTTCGCGCGTAGTTTGAACAGGCGCAGTTGCCCACGAGTACTTGTATGCGTTCAGAACACTCAAAAGTGCGCTGCCATTGATACTATCCACTCTCGCACTACCGTTCGCATCACTTCTGCACTGAATATTCTTGGTGGTGATGAAAAGCTTGATCGGTGCAGGTTCCTTCACCTCTTCGCTAAAGGCAGCTGTACACATCTTTGAGTCTGTAATAACTACGGTGTATACTCCGGCTTTCAGTTTCGTTGCGGTTGCCGTTGTCTGAGGTGGATTCGTGCTCCACAAGTAAGTAAACGGTGCGGTCCCAAGTGTCACTTTTGCTGAAACGGTTCCGCTGGAATCTCCTGCACAACTCAATACAGAAGTGGCTGTCAGCACAGCATGCAAAGAATCGGGCTGAACTACTACGACGGGTACTGCGTCAGAAGCACATCCACTTGCTGTGGCGCCTGTGATGTAATACAGACCTGCGACGACCGCCTTTGGAGCCGTAACAACTGCTGTTGCCTTGGCATCCGTCCAGTAGGAGAATGTCAAACCGGCTGTAGAACCTACAGTAACGGCAGGCGCTGTCAGATCTCCGGATGCACCGGTACATGTTTTCAATATTACGGTATTGGTCACAACAGTTGGTTTATCTACAACTACGATGTCACGGTATCCTTGTATGGTGCAACCGCTACCCGTATAATTGTAGGTAATCGAATGAACTCCGACTCCTGCGGCTTTTGGATCAAAGATCCACGGAGATCCACTGCCACCACTGATACCTGTACCGGATAATGTAACTCCTGCCGGAGTAACGGAAATGATTACCTTCTTGTCGTTCAGGCAATAAGGGCCATAAGTTCCGAGGAACTTGACTCCGGTAACATCCAGGTTTTGCTGGGCTGTTGTAGAACATCCGGCCTTGTTGGATACCGTAAGTGTATAGACTCCTGAATTGACAGGTTTGACACCTATGATCACTGGGTTCTGATCGGATGAAGTGAAACCGTTCGGACCTGTCCAGGCATAAGTATAGATTTCTGTTACTCCTGTGGGTCCGCCAGTGAAAGAGACATCGTACCCTTCACATACCGGTGAACCCGGAGTCATGGTGATCGCTGCCGTCGGCGGAGTATTAGAGGTTACATCCACGGATACTCTTGGTGGTGAACAATTGGATTGATCAGTGACAGTAAGATAATAGGTTCCCATCGTTGCGTTCTTGATGGTTGGGAATTGCTGGTTGGAGGTAAATCCACCAGGTCCCGTCCAGTTGTATGCAACCATGCCATTGGGTTCGCCCCTCAGCCTTAGCGTACTTCCCTGACAAAGTGGATCGTACGATGCCTTTGGCTGCAAAATTTCGACCTTGATGGTATCCGTTGCGGCACAACCGTTGATGGAATCCATTACCGTCAATACATAATCGCCGGCAACTGCAGGTGTAATCGCGATTGGATTCTGCAAAGTCGATTTAAATCCGTTCGGACCCGTCCAGGAATAGGAGTACATATCGTCCGGACCACCCTGCAACTGGAGTGTACCCAACTGGCATACAGGCGTATTGGCTTTCGCAAATACTGCCGGCAGCAATTTGATGGTCACGTTCACCGTGCTGGATGATTTAACACCCTTGTTGTCCGTGATCGTCAGGGTATATATTCCTTCGTTGATGGAAGTCACATTGTCGATGGCAGGACTCTGAATCGAAGCGGTAAATCCGTTCGGCCCGGCCCATGAGTATGCGCTCATTCCATCGGGATGCCCGATCAGCACCAGGGTACTGCCCATACAAACCTGCTGTGCAGTTGCGGAGGCAGCCAACACGACGACCTCAACAGAATCCGTGGCGGCACAACCTGTCAATGAATTGGTTACAGTGAGTACATACCAGCCTGCATTGGATGCCAGGGCATTCGGTATGTCGACATTCCCGTTTGCAGGACTGTAGGTCAAACCGTTCGGAGCCTTCCAGAAGTAGGTGTATCCCGAACCTTTCGGATTGCCGTTCAGATGTATCGTTGAGTTCACGCTTACCGGACTGTTGGCATAAGCCTTGGTAGCCGGGTGCGCACTGATGGTCAATTTAACTGCCGTCCGTGGACCTTCGCATTTTGCGGTTGACTGATCCTGGTAAGCAGCGTAAAAAGTTTTAGAACCAGCCGAACTAAGGGTTGGAGAATTGGTTACTGCTCCCGTTTCATCATACCATACGAGTGTCATACCTGTTATTGGCTTGACTGCCTTGTTGGCATCCAGTTTTTGCGTAGGAATTTGTTCACATTCTCCGATATCACCGCTTGAGACAGGTTTATCAGGTACCTTGTTGACTGTCAGCTTGACTGCCGTTCTTGTGAGACTCGGACATTTCGTCAGCGTATCCACAGCCTCTGCATAATAGGTTTTCGTCCCTACAAAATTGAGTAATGGAGAAGAAACCGGGAATCCTCCGGTAAGGGCATCCCACCATACAATCCTGATAGCAAGATTTGGGTTGTTGATGGCATCATTGGCATTTAACGGCGGAGTAGCACTACAGGCTAAAATATCACCTTTGCTAACAGGAGCCGCCGGGCTGACGTGAATAGTCAATACAACCGGTGTTCTTTTGGCGCTGACACAATTGCCCAGTTTTGCTTCCGCGTAATATATTTTTTGTCCTATATAATTCAAAGTCGGGTTGGAAACAAGAGTTCCGCCTGTGAGAGCACTCCACCATGTAATAGTAACACCTGTTGGAGGAGTAACAACCTTAGCTGTTATTGTTTGAACCGTCGGAGAGGTTGCACATTCTGATACATCTATCGCGACAGGATTGGCCGGAGTCTCATTGATGGTCAAAGTCACCTTAATCCGCTTCAAGCTCGGACAGTTGGCTATTGTATCCCTTCCTTCACCATATAATACCCTCGTTCCTATGCTTGTCTGAATTGGTGATACTTCGAGGCCGTTCACGGCAGAGTCAAACCATTTCATCGCAGCAGGATCATACGCAATAATGTCGTTGGCGTTGATTCCATTCGCTGACTGGCAATC
>CAIUUO010000110.1 GCA_903902325.1 uncultured Bacteroidia bacterium | reverse complement strand
CTTCGATGGCAGATTGAAGTGTTCTTACAGCCTCTTCCAAATTTTCATTTCTCCAATACATCAGGCCGAGCATCAAAAGCATGGTAACTCTGACGCCTTCTTCCTTTTCAGGAGCAATTTCACTTTTCGCTTCTATTGCTTTATTATTAGATGGCAAATCAGCCCCATCATCCTCATCTACATTTTCAAGGGTCCGCGCGGAGAATGTAGTATCCTGCTCCATTGAAAATACTGTTTGACAATCTTCCAGATCTAGATTCGCTTTTAACTCTTCAAAGAAAAACGGGGGCACCGTATCAAGCTTATCAGATTGAGCATTGTCGTCCACGCCTTCAGACAACTGTTTTGATGAGTCTTCAAAAAGCGCTGGAGGCATGATCTCGGCACACTTTTCTTCATCCAATTCAACAATTGAAATCTGGTCAGAGCGGACATTTTCCAATTCATCTTTCGCCTCAAGAGGAGTAACAATTTCCTCGACAGGCGTGCTGGTTTTCAAAGTTTCACGTTCATTAACAATTGTCAGTTCATTATTTATTGGTAGAGAGTCAAATTCTTCAAGGCTGTATAGTTTCTCCAAATCCTGCTGAACCTGCATCAAACCATCAATTAACCTGGGATTGCCTGGCTCCAGGTCAATCGCACTTCGAAAAGCCGCAATAGCATTATCAAAATCTTGCAAACGACGGTAACAATCCCCTATTTTTGTATAAATAATTGCCTTTTCCTGGTTCGTGTCGAGGAAGTCAATACCTTTTTGATAAACCTGTATAGATTCAACAATAAGCCCTTTTCGCATAAAAGCGCCTGCCAGATTAAGATACACATCACTATTTTGATATCCCTGCTGGATCGCCTTATGGTAGGAGTCTATCGCTGCATCTACAGCATTGGCTTTGAGATATAAGTCGCCCATTTGATTCCAGAATTCTTTTTTCATTGCATTGATTCTCCGCTTATGTACGATTGGATGAATCGGCCCAAAGCCGTCTGATTTGGGGATTGCTTTTCAAAACCTGCCGCGCCCTGGTTAATAAAGATAGCTCTGGCAAAACATCTTCCTCTTGTTTTACAGCGTTTTCTTCATTATTTGTTTTCAAATACCATAAAGCAGGAGTAGATTCTGCAGATGCTTCGGTGCTCGGAGCAGTTTCTTCAGTTTGTGTATCACTTTCCGCTAGCTGAAAAGAAAGCGCCTCTTCAGGGAGGATATCGGGAATTTCTGAATACTGGGCCTGGATGGTTGCCAGAGAGCGATCAATAATTTTCTGCCCATTCGTGACTATTTCATCATTTTTTGCCGGTTTAGCAGGTTGAGGAGGTTCAAGCATCTTCATTGTATTGGCAACAGAATGACAACTCCGGCTGATACGTGTTGAAATCTCTTCGATTGACAATTCAAATTCATTCGCCATTCTCATATAAGAATGCGCCAGATCAAACGGGGTAACCGCCAGATGATGGATGTTTTCACTAATGGACAGTTCAAGAATTTCCTGATTTGTTGCTTTCCGCACAATCACCGGAACTTCCTTTAATCCTGCCATGCGCGCAGCTTCCAACCGCCTTCTGCCAGAGATGAGCGTAAATTTTCCTGATTCATTTCTACCCGGACACACCAACAGTGGCTGAATAATACCGAATATACGGATGGATTGCGCAAGGTCTCCGATTTCATCCATTCCTCGAACCTCATCAGCGTTTGTGCAGATTGCATCAAGTTTCACCTGGCGATATTCATTGTTGTAAACAGCGATGGTTTGTGTTAAAACCTCAGCAAGCAAGTACGCGGGTTCAGCCTGTTCAAATCTGCCAAGCTGCCGGTATATATCTCCCAGTCTTGTCCAGGAAACTGATTTATCCCTGTTATTTTCCAATAATTTCAAGCCTTTTTCATACTGCTGAACAGCCTCGATAAGTTTTCCTTGGATTGAAAAAACCTGACCGAGGTTGCTGTAAAGATATCCAATTGTGGGGTCGATTGTGATTGCTTTTTGGTATGAATCAATCGCGTCATCATATGCCCCAACTTTAAAAAGAACCAGACCGAGTTCATTCCATACATTTGCACCTTCCTGAACGGGCCGATCTTCCTCATCCGCGATCACATCCAGGTTTTCCTGCTCAGCATCTTCAATTTCGTCGTTTATCGCCGATTCATCCTCAGCGAGGTAAGCCTCAGCTTTGGATTGGCTCCCGGTTGATTCTTCTGCCGAGTTCTCTTTACTGATTAGCCCGGGTAAAATATCATCTGCCTTTTGAAATGCTTGGATGGCTTTCCCATATTCATTCAAACGGGTATAGGCATTTCCGATTCGGCCCCAGACATGCGCCTGGTCTTTGGGAGTTGTAAAGAGATCAAGGCTTTTTTGATATAAAGACAATGCGTTTGTAAAATTTTCCTGTTGAACATAAATTTCAGCCAGCTCTGTATATAACAAGCCTGACTGCAACTTTTGTTCAATGGCTTTTCTATATGCATCCGCAGCTTTATCCGACAAACCCATTTCGCTGCAAGTTTTTCCCAACTCATACCAAATTTCGGCGCTTTCCATGGCTGCCTCGCTCAGGATATAAAATGACTGAAGAGAAGTTGAATATCTATTTCATGCAGATTGTTGATCGAAATCTTATATTGATTCAACTTATCAGCATTCTGGTATGCCACAATCGCTTTCGGATATTGGCCTACTTTGCGTAACAAATCACCTAATCTATTCCAGACAACAGCCTTATCCTTATCTGTCCATTGCAATCCAACGCTTTTTTCCAATAAACCTATGGCTTCGTCATGTTTTCCCTGAAAAGTGTAAACAAGAGCCAGGTTACTGTAAGACCAACCGAACTCCGGGTTAAGGGAAATTGCTTTTTGATATGCTTCAACAGCTTCTTCATAAGCCTTCGATTTGGCATAAATATTTCCAAGTTCATTCCACACATCTGGATTGGATAAATCAATTTTGATGGATGGATCCACCTCACCCACATTTCCAGAAGAAATTGGCGTTGCTACCACACTGACTGCCGCGTTATCTGGAGACTTCTCAAAAAAAGATTTTTCGCTAACAGGTTGATCTTTCGTTTCGATCACACCGCCCGCGATCAACTGATCCAGATCTTCTTGTATTTTCCCCAGATTATTAATAATTGTTTCATTATCAGGGTCAAGCCCAACAGCAGCCTCGTAAGCCCCTAGTGCATTTGAAAAATCTTTCAATTTCCGATAAAGATCGCCTGTCAGATTTAAAGCGTTGGCTTTATCAATTTCGTTAGGCAATAAATCAGCGCTGGATTTATAAAACAAGATTGCTTTTGGTAATTCGTTTTTTTGTGAAAACAAAATACCGAGTTGATAATAAATTTTTCCGTTGGCAGGATCCAAAACAACCGCTTTTTCTAAAGCTCCTACAGCCTTGTCTACCGCGCCTACTTTTATATATATATTTGCCAACCGGATAAGCAGGTTGGCATTTTCGAGATTAGCCTGCACATTTTCCAATTCTGTAGTCTCTGCAGAAATTTGCTTGTTGCCCAGGCTTTCCAAAGGCTGCGAAACGGGGAATATTTGCTGCACATTCTCAGAATCAACCATTACCTGCATCCCATGATTTTCATCTAAAGCTACAGAACTGGTCGCGGACGCTTGTTCCTGAAATTCTTCCTTATCATCAGGAGAAACATCATGCAAATCCTCTGCTTGGGTACTGAGCGGCTTATCCGATTCGGAAATGATAGATGCATGGGAATCAGCGGCTTCATAAGCTGCTACAGCGTTATCGTAATCTCCAATCCTGCGATAAACATCTCCTAACATATTGGAGAGAGCAGCTTTTTCGTTCTCATCATTTTCCATTTCAATCGCTTTTAATAAATGCGCTGTTGCCTCGGCATAATCACCTGACTGAGTATGGGCATAAGCCAGGTTCTTGTGAATATCTGGTGAACTATCACCCAGAATTAGAGCTTTTTTATAAGCACCAACACTCTGCTCAAAAGATCGAGCCTTGAAATAAATGCTCCCAATTTCGGACCAGGCATGAACATTTTTCTTATCCATTTCAACAATCCTCATATATGCATACAGAGCATCATCAAACCTTGCCTGCTTTGCAAGAACATCGGCTAGCTGAATCCAAGGCGAAATATAACCAGCATTGAATTGGATCGCCTTGCGATAACAATTAATAGCCTCATCCAGATTACCGATGCCAGAATAAATATTGCCAAGCCCATTCCAACTGATCGGATCATTTGGGTTTAATTTAATAGCATTTTTAAAGGCCTGCAAAGCCTCATCATATTTCGTAGCCTTCAAATACAATTGCCCCAGGTTGTTCCAAATTGTGATGCTCTCCGGCCCAATATCAATTACCTGCTGGTAAGCCTGAATAGCTTCATCGGTCTTCCCAGATTCTGAGTGCACAAGGGCAATCGCTTTGTGACACAAAACCTGGTGAGATTTATTCCCGGATTTTTGGGCAAGAGCCAGGGCAGCCTGTAAGGGTTCAATAGCTTTTTCTTGTTGGCCTTCTTTCCAATTAGCCACCCCAAGCATCAGTAATAAATTTATGCCGCTAAAGGTTGGCTCGTCTTCAGAAAAGTCAATCACAAGCGGCGACTCGACTTGCATATCTGCATCGCTGAGAGACAAGGCTGCGGATACAGACTGGTCCTCGGCAACTTTCGGATTAAGATCTCCCCGATTAATTATTGTTGCATAATTGGCAGTCTGAACATCAATAAATTCGAAGACTCTGTGCCGGGAAGCCCAGAAATCAGGCGCCAGATGCGCAACTTTCAGCGCCTCATTTTCAGTAAGCCAAAAAACAACTCGCACCAGGTTATCCACGAGGAATCCTCGACAGGAATTCAGCATGGAAATTAAATTAGTGGTTTGTATGTTATTTTCGATCGTATTTGATGATTGGATAAAAAACACATCCGACTTATTCTCAGCTAAGTCATTTATGAATTTGAAGAGTTCGATTTGTCTTTCGGAATCTACCTGGTAGTGAACCACCTTTTGATTGGACTGATCAATAAGGGCTTCCAGCGAATCCTGAGCGAACTGGCGAAAGGAGTCAGTGTCATAAATGGCGAATAAAAAAGAAGGCCGATGCCACTTCAACGCCAGTTCAAGTTCGTGACAAATACAAACCAACTTATCCTCAAAAGTGTCAGGGCTCTGGCAAATTTCCATGCACGCATCATCATTCATATAATAATTTCCTCAAAACCGGATGAATGTCGCACCAATTTTCACCATTTCTGTATTCCAAAAGCGCCAATAATTGCAACAAGGGCCGAATCCGATCGTTGTATTCCAAACGATTTTTTTCGTGGATTTTTTTCAGGATATCAAGATCTTCTTTGTCAAGTATGCGGCGGTATTCATTCCGGATCTCAGTCGCAGCCCATTCAACATCAACACTCTCAACCTGGGCTCCCTTTCTACGCCTGGCTCTTCCGATCGCAGTGCGCATAATCCGCGCCATCTCACGGAAAACCCCACCACTATATGTGATAGCTTCGATTAATGCCTGGTCCTCAATTAATCCAGGATCCATGCGCAAGGAAACAAACCTTTGCATGGTTTCATAACCCTCCCTGGTGTATTGATCAGGAAAGTTATGAGTATGAAGTTTCACATTTGGCAGAAACAATGCCCTATCTCTGATTGAATCAAAATCTTTGGAGTAAAACAAGGCGCTTGAAACAGTGTAGACAATGGCGCAGGTAGGCTGCATCATAATTTCCCGCCGTTCTTGAAAAATCGCCTTGGCCTCCTGTAAGTTAGGTTTATCCAGATCATCAATAAGAATCAGAGGAAGACGACCTTCTTTCAGTTTGACAGCCGCAGATATGGCGTTTATCACGTCGATTAAGCCAGTTACATCCCTTTCAATCACCTGCCGGATAATAGAGCGTGTCTTCGGTTCAAGCTTTATTTTCAGGCTGGCATTTGCGAAGAAGGCATCAAGGCCTGCTCCAATTTCTGTGTCTGCCACTCGTCCAGCCTTAACGGTTGTGATTTCCTCTTCAACACGGCCTCTAAATCCATCCAGGTCTTTCAACAGCCTGGCCGGCAAAACACCGCCTTGGCGGCGATATTCTCGGAACATTCTCCCGCCAATTGCCAATAAAATATCCCGAAAATCCAGGTCAATAATATCTGCTTCATCCCGAATACTGAAATTGACCGGCCAGTAATTTTTTCGAATATTAGGATTTCCCATTAAGTGAAGCAACTCTGTAGATTTGCCGCAACCACGATGTCCCGAGAAAAAGAATTTAGGTGCTTTATAAAAAGGAGCCAACAAAGCATCGTTCAGTTCACCGATCGGATCACCGGGGCGCCTAATATAAAATGGGTTGGGTTTACCATCCTTTCCCGGCTCAAGAGGCAAATCCAATTCAAAATTAAGCCAGGCTCGGTCAAAATCCGCTGCACGGATATAATCAAAATTACTCATTTGATCCTCAGTCTTTTCGTTGGCATATTGGTTTTTACAACCCTGCGATGTTCAAGGAAGCAAATCGCTGCGTGTTAGAAATAAAATCCTGTAATTCAAATTCTTGCTGGCGCCACGATTCCTGCGACCAGATTTCCATGTAAGTGCCTTGACCAACCCAAACAGCTTCAGATGTAATTCCTGCCATTTGTCGCAGACCGGCAGGCAGTACGATCATTCCGTTTTTGTCAATTTCACAATAAGTAGCATTTCCTATCAACAACCTCTGTAACCGGCGTGTGAGCGGATCAGCTACATTCAAGTTCATCAACAAACGTATAAATTTTTCAAAAACATCATCTGGCATCACTAAAATGTTACGGTCAAAGCCCTGCGTAACCACAATCGGACTGACCAGCGAACTGCCAAGTTTCGCTGGAACTGCCAAACGGTTATCTTCATAACAGGACCGAACCAATTGACCGAAAAACAAAGCAAACTCCTTACAAAAATTTTACAATTTTTCGTTTTTTCAACTACTGCAATTCCATCAATTTGATAATTCAAGTAGTAGTACCCAAATGTAGATTTTTTTTATTCGGATTTCGAATGATTCAACCGTTTTACCTCACCTGAATTTACAACCACTTATCGCAGAAGAAAGACCCGTATCTTTAAATAAAAGAAGGATAATAGGGTGGAGTGATGTCACACGCGAGACTCACCTTGTTCTTTATTCGATATCAGTTTAGCCTTAACACATCAAATCCATAAGCCTAAAAAGTGTATGTTTCGGAATCGGAGAAGGTAGCATTTTTAACCGTACAGAAAAGGACAAAATACCCCATTTTTACACTATAGATTTTCTAAAACTGGTTATTTTTAACCAACAAAAACCGGTTAAAAATAACCAGTTTTCGCTATACCGCAAAGAAAACACGAACTTTTCTAATTTCTGGAAGCAAAAGACTAGAAATTATGTTCGCAAATCGATAAGCTCCCTCCAAGTGATAAACTTATCTTCTAAATTTAACCAGTCACCCTATTAAAAAATAGACAAATAAAATGGACCCTATTGAAGATTCTGTAAAAACACTTTTCGAAGAGTTAAGCCTGTCTGTATTTTGGAACAGACCGTCAATTCTGATCGCAACATATCGGTCAAAATTGAATTGCATTGATGCCCAATTCTGGCTTGGGAAGAAGCTCAAAAGAATTAAACAAACTATCGTGAACTACCAGGTAAACGAGGAAAATTTCGATATTCCTCTTATTTTGAAAGAAATCCCCGATAAACAAAATAAAATATTTTTCATTACCAGCCTTAGCCAGGGAGGCGGTTCTCTGGAGTTGAATGCCTTCCGGGCATTAAATTTCCGAAGAGAGTTGCTGGTTGAACAAAAAATCCGTGCAGTTTTCTGGTTGGAGGAGAAAGAGGCTGACTTGCTTCCAACTCAGGCTCTCGATTTCTGGGCTTTCCGTCATCGCATGGTGGAAATGTTCAACGAGCCAACATCCAGACGAATGGTTAATCTGGTACGAAATTTGGATTGGCCAGCCTGGGATTTGGAAAAACTGAAAGCGGAAATCCCATTCGGTCTCGAATTGCGGAAAGAATTACTTGCTAAAATCCCGGATTGGAAAAAATCGCCTTCCATTCGCGCGGAATTACTCCATATGATCGCAGGAATATACTGGGCGAACAACGAATATAGTGAATCACTGGCATTATTAAAAAAAGGACTGAACATCGCGCAGGGGCAGGACTTTTTACCGATAAAAGCGCGCCTCTGGATTGGTATGGGCCTCGTTCAAGTCAGTCAGGGCCACCCAGACCTGGCCACCCAGGCTTTTCAAAATTCTTTAAAACTCGCGCCGCAATCGGCTGAGGCCTGGGCAAACCTGGCAAGAATATACCGCGGTCAAAACCAACTGAACACAGCTTTGGAAGCCGCTACAAAATCTGTTTCAATAGATCCAAAATTTTATGAATCTTGGATATTAATTGGAGATATTTCTAACGAGCTAGGTATGCAAGAAAATGCCGCACTGGCATTTAAGAAATCGCTCTCAATCTATAAAAAAGATGCCAGTACCTGGATTAAATTAGGAGATACCTACAGGCTACTTGGCCGACCAGCCGATTCCCTTCCAACTTTCAAAAATGCCCGATTACTAGAACCACAAAATTCTGATACCTGGTTAAAGTTAGGTCTCGCTTACCGT
>CAIUUO010000109.1 GCA_903902325.1 uncultured Bacteroidia bacterium | reverse complement strand
CAATAGTCTCAACACAGATAAAGACCTTTTCGCTCGGAGAAATTATCTTGTTGATAAAATCCCTTTCAATTTGCCGTAAATCTTCGATCCTAACAATGTATGACCTCATACATGCTCCTAAGTTGCCTACAGATTTCTAAAAAAATCATTGCATGTTATTGATTATATCTTTAGTTTCCTATTCAGTTTCAGGGTTTGGAACCAAATATGGAAAATAATCTGGCATTTTATTAACTCCTTCGATAACCGTAACATTTGACAATTCTCCATCATCAAAAATCCTGATAATTTTTCCCGTTTTTAGCAACTGTCCACTGGAATCAAAAAAGACCCATGACGGTATGTCATGAGTCTTTTTGAGATCGAGTTACGATTGGTGAAAAAAGTTTTCCCTGGTCACTATCGAATTATGATCTATCACCAGAATACGCAGCTCTGATCAGGCATAAAAAACCACGAATAGCGAAAACGATAGACCCATCATGTATAGTTATTCTGTTATTTTATACATAAGACCAGTCTCATGTATAAAATTTGCTGAAAAGTCTACATATTTCCCATTCTAAAATAATTTCGGTTGGATAACATGCGGTTCACAAATTACCAGGCCGAGCATTTCATCATATTTTCCAAATTGTTTCATATCGTAAGTATGCAATTCAATGGCAGCTACCCATTGTGCAGAGGCCAGGTGAATTGCATCATTTGTGCGAAGTCTCCAACCTTTGATCATGCCCTCACGCATCGCTTTACGTGCCATTAGAGCAATTTCATCGTTAAATTCCACCATTTCGATCACATCTGGGTTATCCCACATTGAATCTATTCGTGATTCCTCATCTCTGCTCAATGCACGGTTGAGCTTTTCATGGGCAACCCACAATACCTCAACTTTAGAAATTACTGAAGTGACGATTCGATCTTTTTTACTGGTTTCGATGTTTTCTAAAATCGCTTCCAAAGTTGGGAATCTGTCTGGATCGTTGTTAAGATATGACAAAAACACATTTGCATCCCAGTAGAAAAACCTTTGTTCAGGCATTTCGCATTCTCCTGAGCGTATCTTCTGGTTTTTCATCTCCCATCACCCACGGTAAAACGCCTCGGGCGCGTTTATAACTTCCTGGTTCTGCATCCTCCAGGATATGGATGGATTTTACCTCTCGAATAACAATCGGACGCCCGCTTTCTGCCTGTCGACCGATTTTCCCGGAAACGACCGCGCGTTTGCCCCACACGCTGCGCATTCGCTCTTCATCCCCTTCCTTCAGATAGCAGTTGACAGGCTTATCGAACAGGGCATCCCAAACAGTAAAACTCAACTTTTTCCGCATGCTGACGGTTTGTACCATCCCTTTTACCGTGCCCAGGCTGTATTTCATTGGCTGAGGTTTTACGCCAGACAAAGTTTTCCCGCTGACAACAAAATCCCGCGCTGGCGTTTCAAAACGCAAAGAGGTAATCTGCCCATCAAGGATATTGGTAAGATTCCAAGCATTACGGCGAACAACCTCTGAAAATGGCATTTCAGTTCCATAAGCCAGCGATTCACCAACCGTTTCGTATGCGTCAACTACGTTTTCAACAACTTTTACATCCTCGAAAAAGCCATGAAAAGTAGCGATTGCACTTCCGGCATACAATTCTTCCACCATCCAGTCAATTGCAGCGTTATTACCCACTTCTTTGGAGAGGTTGTTTAAAAGCAAATTGAATTCGCTCAGCATTTTTGCAAAGCTACTTAGCGTAACATCCCCTTCGAGCGCAAAGGTCAGGGTATCCTTAGGCACTTTACTCCTCCGTAGAACAAAAAATTATATTGTTCTATAAATATT
>CAIUUO010000108.1 GCA_903902325.1 uncultured Bacteroidia bacterium | reverse complement strand
TGACACGTCACGACAATAAACCAGCATCTGCAAAGCTTGGCTGGCTTGCGGTGATAGCATCATGCCAATCTGCATCGCAGGACAACTTTCAAACCGCTCCTTTTTCCGTGCAGTTCGACTGGCTCGTTGACGCTCTGCCGGGGTCATTGGATGCTCTGACGCTGGTCTTCCTCGCTTTGGTTTTTCGTTAATCATGGCCAACTCCAATTTACTGTGACTTGTCACACTATAGCATTACGCAATCATTTGTGACAAGTCACAAAATAAATTCATCCTGTTTTCTACGTGAAATTTATTTAATAAATCGGGAAATTCTGAACTCATCTGCGATATCGGACACCTCTAACCATCCAAATTCAGCAGCCTGCCGCATCAATTTTTTTTAAAAATCAGCTGCGCTGACGGCGTCCGCAGCAGGATTTTTTACGGATGCTGTGCGATAGAATAAAAGAGCAACCTAGCGTTGACGGTCTTTACAGACGAACAAGCGCTCAAGAAATGAGCACAAATAAAGTGAGATCATCAAATGGAGAAAATGTAATGTTAACAAAACGCTGCTGTTATTTGAATCTGCACCATCATGATATATTGAGCGAACTGCAAAATATCGCTCTAGCTGTATCACTGGACGGCTGAATGTTATGTTGGGGATGCAGATCCTAGCATTCAAGCCGCCGCTGTAATGGTTTTAAAAACGACAGGATCGTTTATCTGCTCGAAGAAGCTGAAAAAGTAACCAAACAGCGGCCTGCTGTCGATGGCGCCCCTGAGAACGATAACCTTTCACATGCTGAACAAGTCAAGAAAATGCGAGACAGGTACTTCGATCCGAATTTTAAAAGCGAATCAGGGTACGATTTTTCATTTTAAATTACACTCACAAAATATGAATGTACAATGGCCCTGAGAACATGCGTCGATCGTATACCGGTTTCTCAACAAATGAATATAGGGATTGCTTATGGAATTGCTTTGGGGCCTTTTGGGATTTGTATTTATCGTAAGTGTATATTTCTTACCAGGGATCGTAGCGCATAGCAGAGGTCATCACCAGGAGAATGCCATCGTGCTTCTCAACCTATTCCTTGGGTGGACATTTCTCGGCTGGATTGCTGCTTTAGTATGGGCCGCAACTGCAATTCGCAAAGACTTACAATAAACGCAGCAACTGAACGTGAGCCAAAATTCCGCAAACTTAATCAGAGCAGAATTTAAGCAATTAACGAACATTGACGTGTCCGCCACGTTCATGGATAAAGGTAACAGCCACAAGCCCACCACGTTGCAAAAAGGGATGTGTGGGGTGTACGTATTTATGCTCAGCGAGCATTGCTTCAAGGTAGGCAAGGCCGGGATAAAAAGCCATGCTAGGTGGAACTCACACCACTACAACCTTGACACATCAACTCCTAGCACATTATCCAAATCCATTATAAATAACAGATTAAGATTCAAAGAATATTTCCCGACTGAAAAACATCAAGAAATTGATATGCTCGACAAATCCAATATCCAAGATTGGCTTAAGAACAATCTAGCCAGAATTGAATTTTTGATGGAGGAGAATGAAAACTTGTTTGCGCTGAATCTTCTCGAAGCCTTAGTACAATTCCGCCTTAAACCCATTTTTGAGGGAAAGCACGCTTAACTCGGCAATTGCAGTCAATTAGTTAACACTTTCCTTTTTTGAGCATTGAATTCTTCCTGTGTGATAACGCCAGAATCCAGAAGCTCCTTTAATTTTTTCAGCTCAATGTAAGCATCTACTTTAGCGGGCGCAGCACTTTGTTTCACTTCAATCACCGCATCCGGATTTTTGTGCAATTTAGGGCGGACTAATTCGGCGTCATTTTTATCTAAACACATGAACTGAACTTCGGCTTTTGGGAAATTCCCGAAGATGAATGGCGGCTGTGCCTCAATGGTGTTTACAACTTGGACAGACTTGCCTTGCTTGCCGCAGTACAAGCTTGCTTCTTGAAACGCCTCCGCTTTAAGCGTGCCGGAGCCAGAAAAACCACTCGCCGCCTGCCGTGAAACCATATACGTATCTTGCCCTATGGGCATGACGCCGGAATTAGATGCGCAACCAGCGATAAACAAAGTTATGCTAGTTAAAAAAATATATTGATTCATCGTGGCCCTTAGCTATCGAGGTGAATTGAAATTATTTACATACTAGTTTTTTAAGATGTATATCGTCATCATCTACGATATCACGCCAATTCAACGGTGGTTTATTTGTGCTTAGCTGCCCCCCCTAGTGCTAGTTGAACGCCCATCTCGTTGC
>CAIUUO010000107.1 GCA_903902325.1 uncultured Bacteroidia bacterium | reverse complement strand
CAACCTGTAGAAGGCATAATATTTCCTTAACAACCGTGTCATCAGGTTGGTGAATCCGATACTAATCAGATAACTATGAAGTGCACAATATCCTGACCACAATAATGCAATTAACAAATATTTCATCGTAAGGTCCTCCCGGGGTTTTAACCTGCATTATTCACAAACCCAAATTTCGACAAAAAATTGATGCCTTTGGCACCGGGGGACCAGAAAATTGGTTTTCCTGACGAGAAATGGCAATCGGCTGTCAGGATTGACTTAGGGAAAAATATTTTTTTGGTACGATTTTTTTGAAATCCAGCCGTTACTAACAGTTTTTTCGGGTTATTAACAATGCTATTTGCGTCCGCTGTGCGGTTTCGGTGGTTTATTCTGTAAATTCGCTGATTTGGCTGTTGTTTCCAGTGGTTATCAACACTGAACTAACAGCGTAACCCTTTGAATTTTCCCAGGCAATTTGCAATCACTTCCATGTCCGGAAATTGTTTTGGGAGTTCGATTTTAATTCGTGTTTTTATTTCCTTTACATATGCTGCAACCTTGATCAGGCGTAAACGAATGGTTTTCATCGTCGCATTTGCATATTCGGTTCCCTGTAACATTTTTTCACGCAGGGCATGTAACAAAACATATGCGGCAGAGTGCATGAACAACCGGAACTGATTGGCTTCAAAACGACTGCACGACATCCGGTCCGATAGCAGATGCACTTTGCTTTCTTTTATATACAATTCCATATGACCTCGGGCACAATATCCATGCTCATATAAAGCTTTTGTACGTACACACCGGATGTCGGTAACCACATACCGGATATTGGTTCCCTTTTCGCTGACTTCGACTTTTACGATAACACGTTGCTTCCCACTCCACGAACCTGCTGCATAATCAAAACTATGGTACCGTTTTACCGGCTTGCCGGTACTTTTAAACTGTTTCTCCGCTGAGTTAATGGTAATCCTGGCCAAGTCATTCAATAACTTGTTGCCGGTAAGCCCGGTAAGAAAATGCACCTTGTCCTGTCCCGCTGTCCATGACATAAGTTCTTTGCTACAGAAATGACCATCTCCACGAACAATGATGATCGTGTTTTTCCAAACCTTACGCAAATGGGCAATGATGCGGTGTAAAATGGAAAAAACATCAGCGGTTTTACTTCTGCGGCCCGGCTTTAAAATGGTAGCAATTAATTTCCCACTCTGGCCTTCATAGATATGCAATGGCATATAGCAGCGTTCGCCATAATAATCATTGAACAAAGCCAGTTGCTGCGCCCCGTAAGTATTACTGTTCGTGTCATCGGGATCAAGAATAATGACAGCGGGCTCCTCTGAATAGGATTGGATGAAATTATCGACAAATGCAACAACTATCTTGTAAATTTCGCTACGTGAGAGGGAATTTTCAAACCGGCTCATCGTTGGCTGAGATGACAATGAATTTCCACTTTCCGGTAATACTTCAGCGCAAATTTTCAATATCATATCGTCTCTCAGCGTATCACAATCATTGGCATCTTCGTATCCGGCAGCGATTTGGAATACCCGCTGGGTCAACATTGAGCTAATCGAATGTTTTACATACCCAGGGTGACGATCCTCTTTAATACAGTCGGTAATGGATTGTAATATGCCGTTCCGGGCTTCTATCTCACGCAATAACAGTAACCCTCCATCCGAAGAAATCTTCTCTGCTGAAAAGCTCATTTCTATGGGTTTTTTGCAAACCGGAGACAGAGCAAAAAGGGTAGTAGAAAAATTTTCTGAAACAAAAATGCGGTCGGTATTAGGGCTTTTTGTATCTTTACTCAT
>CAIUUO010000106.1 GCA_903902325.1 uncultured Bacteroidia bacterium | reverse complement strand
GCAGATTGCTTCGTCGTTCCTCCTCGCAATGACGGTAAGCTGCTGATAATGTGAGGGTGGAGAAGCAATCTGCTCCTTACCGCAGAATACCTCTTTACATCAACATGATTCTCCGTCAAATGGCGTATGCTTTTATCAGAATCTTTGCCAAAATTCAATGTTCTAAATTAGTTGAAATGAACAACATTACCAACCCAAATGACAACTAAAGACAGTCAATTCCACAAAAAAATCGCCGTTATTGCACATGGCAATAACGGCGATCTGAATTATGATCTAACTAATAAATCAGAAGTATCCCGGGTTTTGAACATCTGCAGGTGCTGGTTTAGGCAACAAACGGTCCGTGTAGGTATTCGGAATTGGTCTCAGTTTGTGGAAATCTTTCACATTGGGAGCTGATTCCGGATTGTACAGTTTGGCACGGGCAACCAGAGTACCTGTTCTAACAAGGTCTTCCCAACGGTTCAGCTCACCAAACAATTCACGTCCGCGTTCTTCGAGCATCCAGTCTACGAAAGGAGAAACATCGGATACACCGGAAGGGAATTTAGGTGTTACCATCTGCGCAGGCGTTACAACCATAGCAGACTTTGTATTTACCGTGTTATTGGTACCACCGTCAAATCTGGAAACCTCTCTCGGCTTTGTTTCACCATCGGCATAACCGGCACGCTGGCGGACGACATTGACAAATTTGGCTGCATTGGTCATATCACCCTTTCTGCCATAAGCTTCGGCAGCGATCAGGTAAGTTTCAGCCAGCCTTGCGCGGTGAAAGTTCCTGGATCCGGCCTGGTAGTTGATGTCAGGACGCTGGGTATCCAGCCATTTTAACATGGCAGGGAAGTTGTTCGTATCATACAAATCCTGTGGAAACAGAATATAAGGAGCCTTGTAAGTATCGATCAACATCTGACGGTAATTGGCATCGTTCAGCAAAGTCTGCTTTGGATTGGTGGTTGAATAGGGTGAAAGCGCGCCATAGTTCTTCGGAGAAAAATAGATGCAGGTATCACCGGCTTTCTGTTTGGGCTGACCAACAAGGCTAGCCGGAGGACTGTAAAGAACTTCTGAGGTAGCCGCGTTAGTGGCAGGGTTGACGTAATAATAATTGGCCACCCATTTGGTGGAAGTAGAAGGATTGTTGCAATAGAAGGTCCACTTAAAGGTCTTGTAGATCCTCGAATCGTTCTGTTTGTCCCACAATGACTGACAGAAATTAGGATTGACACGTACACGTTTCCAAGGACGGCCATTCGGCTGATCCCTGATCATCCCGGGTTTTACGTCATACTGTGTAACCCAATACAGGTGCAGCTGATTACCACCGTCAGAGGTTGAACTTCCGGCACCGTTGAAGAGCTGATCCTTTGTATATTCAACATCCCAAATGATCTCCTTGGAGACTTTCTGGTTGTCCTGGTCGAATACCATGGCAAAATTGCTTTCCAATGCAAACTTCCCTGAGTTGATGACAGCTTCGGCGTAGTAGGCAGCGCTGTCAAGATCGCTAGCCTTTCCTCCGCGTGTAGCAGCATCGTAGCTGTCGCGGGTCAGATAGACTTTGGCAAGCAAGTGACCGGCAGACCATTTCGTTGCGCGTCCCCTGTCGCTTTGCTGACCTATATCAGGAAGAATATTGTATGCAGAAACGAGGTCACTGATGATCTGTTTGTAAACATCAGATACCGGTGAGCGTTTGAAATCTGTAACCACCTGGCTTACGTTACCCTGAGTTACCAATGGAAGGGCGCCAAAATGCTGAACCAGGTCAAAATAGTAATAGGCACGCATAAATTTAACTTCAGCCGCTCTTTGGGCTTTTTGGGCATCCGTCATATCTGTCACATTGGGCAGGTACATCAACACCGTATTGGCCCGTGTAATACCCTTGAAATTGTTGTTCCAGAAAAAATTGAGGGTGGTCTCATTAGGATTCAAAGACGTAAGGTATTTATTGTATGCGTCCTTCATGCCACCGTCGGTACCTTCCCATGTCATGTCTGTACCATACTCGGTAAGGCAATAGTAGGATTCCATATTACCGGCTGCAGTTGAGCCGTAGGCACCGGTATGGTTGTCAGATGTGTTCCAGCCACCGGTATACCATCTCATGGCCTGGTAAACGCCAGTAACAGCAGCCTCCATTCCAACCTTCGTGTTGAAATAATCGTACCCTACATCGGTATATCTCTGTTCTTGCAGGTATTTATCGCAAGAGAAAACCGATAAGA
The DNA here is from genome assembly GCA_903902325.1 of uncultured Bacteroidia bacterium. GTDB lineage: Bacteria > Bacteroidota > Bacteroidia > Bacteroidales > Prolixibacteraceae > CAINVV01. Next base: position 11,677 of record CAIUUO010000106.1, on the reverse strand, counting down.
TTACCAGAACTGTTAAAATATATTTTGCTATTTTTTTCATATCCTTATTAATTTACGTTGTAATGCTTCATCAATGACATTGTACTATAAACTCATGTTGACGCCAAACATAATCGTCCGTGGCATCGGAACATTGAAGTCCTGTCCGCTTTCAGGGTCAGTACCCGGATACTTGGTAAAGCAGTATGCATTCTGAACCGTCAAGTACAACCTGAGTTTAGAAATTCTTGCCCTGTTCATTATTTCTTTTGGAATGGTGTAACCCAAAGAAACGGTGCTGATACGAAGGAAGGAGGCGTCAAAATAGTTCAACGAACTTCTGTAAGCCGGATTTTCAATACCGTTATTCGGGCGTGGGGCTTCATTGCTACCATTACTCGTCAAGGCTTTCCCTGCAGCATCATACGATGTTACCGCCCAGTAATTGACTTTCAAGCTGTTGTAACGACCGTTAAAACTTAATCCGCGGTCGAATTGCAGCATATTCCCATAGGAAGAATTCAGGAAGAAGTTAAAGTCAAAATTCTTGTAGGTGAAATAGTTGGTCATACTGGCAGTAAATTTCGGCCGTGGAGATCCAACAACCACCATGTCGGCTGCAGTAATCTTACCGTCGTTATTGACATCAGCTACGTGAATGGTACCGGGAATGAAAGAAGATCCAAAGGCCGCACCCTGCGCTTCCTGACCCAATTGCCAGATACCTGCTGATTTGTAGTCATAATAGACAGACAAAGGCTGACCAATAAACCACTTGTTACCTGTATCATCTGCCTTTCCACCATACAATTCGGTAATTTCCTCTTTGTTTTTGGCAAAGATGAAATCGGTGTTCCAGTTGAAATCTTTCCGTTGGACATTCTGTGTATTGATGGTTATCTCGATACCTTTGTTCCTTGTCTTACCAACATTGTAAACCACGCTGTTGAAACCGGATACCTGAGGCAACTGACGGTTCATCAACAGGTCTTCCGTATTCTGCAAATAGAGGTCAATCACACCGTTGATCCGTCCTTTCAGCAAGCCGAAATCGAGACCAGCGTTCCACTGTTGTGTCTTCTCCCAAGAGAGATCAGGGTTTGGCATCTCATTTTGATAAAAAGCCATTACATTGTTACTTCCAAAATTGTAACGGGAAAAGCCAAGGTTACCGGCAGTTTTATAAGGATCGATAGCGGAGTTACCCGTAATACCGAAACCTGCACGCAGTTTCAGGTTGCTCAGATAACCCATACCGCTCATGAAATCTTCCTTGTTGATACGCCAGGCCAAAGCAGCCGATGGGAACATCACCCATTTGTGACCCTCTGCAAGACGGGAAGAACCGTCGTAACGAGCCGATGCAGTCAACAGGTATTTATCCTTGTAATTGTAATTGATACGGCCCATGAAAGAAGCCAACTGCCATTTCGTATAGCTACTGGATACGGCAGAAATGATCGGAGCGCTACCCACATTGTACCACAATTGGGTCTCGTATGGAAGGCTTCCTACGCTGATACGGTTTGATTCATACGTTTCCTGCTGAATGGATTGCAGCAATGTTGCTCCAAATGAGTGGTCTTTAATGATCTTGTTCCAATACAACAAGTTTTCCCAGGTAAACATCATGCGCTGGTCTCCGCCATTCTCAGCACGGGCTAAACCACCTTGTCTGTCAGAACTGAGTGAACCATAAAACCTTTGGTCAGTATATGGGCCGTAATCCAATCCGAAGTTGGAACGGTATTTTATGTCGAAAGGCAATTTGATCTCGGCATAATAGCTGCCGAGGAAACGGTCTTTCCTATAGAGTACCGTTGCTTGTGTCTGGTTGAGTACCGGGTTCCACAACTGCGGGTCATTACCCGGACGATTGAAGAGAACACCTGTATCAACGTTGCGGATATTGGCCAACGGGGATAGACTTGTTATTCCTGAATAACCATTGGGACCGTCGTTGCGGTCGAAGTGCGAAAACTGGGTTTGGCCACCGATTTTTACATAATCAGAAAGATCCCAGTCGAAATTGACACGAACAGAATAGCGGGTATAGTCCTGTCCGATCACCATACCTTTTTCATTGAAGTAGGTAGCAGAAGCCAGAACTTTCAGTTTGTCCGTACCACCCCTGACGCTCACTTCGTGGTTAGTGACGGTACCCTGGCGCATGACAGCACCCAGCCAGTCTGTTGACTGCAATCTGTCGGGATGCCATGAACCATCCGGATCATAGGCATTCTGAATTTTAAATCCAATACCCTTCAGGTCATTCTCCTGCCCAACAGGTAACATGGTAACGTCCTGGGCATAAGTGGGTTTTACTACGGAATATTTACCGGTAGTACGGTAGGCTTCGCGCAAAAACTCAACCCATTCAGGACCGTTGAACAGTGACAGCGTTTTGGCCTGGTTTTCCACACCATAATAACCATTGTAATCTACTACAGCTTTGCCTGATTTTCCTTTTTTGGTAGTAATAATTACTACACCATTGGCACCCCTTGAACCGTAGATCGCAGTAGCCGAAGCGTCTTTCAAAATATCCATGGACTCAATATCCGACTGGCTGATTTCACTTAAACCTACAACCAATGGAATTCCGTCGACCACATAAAGCGGAGTATTGGTGGCCAGCAAGGAGCGGTTACCACGAATCATCACATTTGCATCAGCACCCGGAGCTGCGTTGGCCTGCTGGACAACAACACCGGCGGCTTTCCCCTGCAATGCCTGGGCGGAGCTGAAACTTGCCCTTTCCATCAATTTTGAGGATCCTACAGAAGATACCGAACCTGTCAGGTCTTTTTTGCGGACAGTACCGTATCCAACTGCTACAACTTCCTCCAGCCCGATGGTTTCCTGAGCCAGTTTTACTTCGAAAGTGGTTTTGGTTCCGATAGCCACTTCCTGCGCAGTCATACCAACAAATGTAATTACAAGTGTCTTGGCGTCTGTGGGAACTGTCAGGGTGAAACCTCCGTCCATATTGGTAATGGTACCGGTGGTGGTTCCCTTTAAGACGACTGATGCACCGGGAACGGTTTGTCCGGTATCATCAGTTACTTTCCCTGATAACACTTTCGTTTTCTGCTGTTCGGAATCTGAGGGAGTCGGATTGGCTCCATAGGTGTTCAGATAACCTGTTAAACAGATAAATACGAATGTGAGCGTGGTTACTGATAAAAATTTTCTTAGCTTTTTTTTCATAGTCAAATTTTGTTTGGCAGCCGCCGGTATTACCTGAAAATGCAGATATTGAATCGGCAACTGGTGGTTTTAAAATTTATCACTCTCCTTTTTTACAGCCTCTGCATCTGAGCAGTATCGACTGTAGATGACTTTTAACACAATTTCAACTCATGGGCACATTAAGTTTATTAAGAATGGTATATACTACTTTTAACTTTAAAATTACACAGGGATTTTTCATTCTCTTTGGGAGAAACAGAGGAAATAAACATTGGCTGAACCGAAAGCCCTGATTGATGTAAACAATATGAGCAGGGAATCCGGAGCAAACTGCATGATTCATCAGGCAAATTGTTCCAATACTGGATACTTTTATTAAGTGTTGATATCGGCAGAATTACTGATAACATAGACAAAAAAAATTAGTTTGGTTGCAACACAAATTTAAAAAGTAATTTGTACTAATATTTACATTTAATAACTTATTTTAACTGTTATAAAACATATTTTAACAATTCAATCGATTGCAATGAACAGGAACCACAATGCATGGCTTAAAACCTTCACTGTAAAGGTCTTTGGTACACTAAGTAATTTCTGAAGAGACCAATGTTAAAAGATACAACCACGAAACCACACAAAGACATCCTGAATCAATTCACTCATTCCGTCATTTTCTGAAAAATTTGCTAAATTTGAAATCCATACAAACACCAATAATCACTTATAATGTATCCAATGAACCATTCTAACAAGAAATTATTTCTCGAAATGGCATTTTTTGTCGTTTTTGCACTTCTTCTGACCAATTCGGGTATGGCCAAATCCCGTGATTACTATCAGATACAGGTGTACAATTTAACGGGGAAAGTTCAGCAATCCAAAGTAGAGAGCTTTCTGAAAAGTGCTTATCTTCCTGCATTACACCGTGCCGGCATCAAAACTGTCGGGGTTTTCAAGCCTATCGAGAGTGACACAACCTGTGAGAAACGGGTCTATGTCTGGGTGCCATTCACTTCACTGGATCATTTTGCCAAAATCCAGGAAATTCTTTTGAAAGACAGTGAATTCCAACAAAAGGGGGTCGATTTCCTGGGAGCACCCTTCGATCAGGCTCCATTTATCCGGAAAGAGTCCATACTTTTAATGGCATTCCCCGTTCAACCCACATTTGTGATTCCTTCGTTTCCAACGCCACACGCGCAAAGAATCTATGAATTAAGAAGCTATGAAGGTCCTACAGAGCATCTTTTCAGGCAGAAGGTAAAAATGTTCAACGAAGGAGGTGAGATTACCTTGTTCAAGAAACTTGAATTCAATGCCGTTTTCTACGCTGAAGTAATTTCTGGCAGCACGATGCCAAATTTGATGTATATGACTACCTTTTCCGATATGGCCTCTCATGATGCCCACTGGAGTGCATTCGGAAAACACCCTGAGTGGGTAAAACTGAAAGCAATACCTGAGTACCTGAATACAGTATCCAAGGCTGTGAAGGTTTTGCTGCATCCTACCGACTATTCGGATTTGTAGTCGAAAGAATTATTTAACCACGAAGGGCACGAAGGAAAAGCACAAAGGGCACCAAGTAAATTAACAATTACTTGGTGCCCTTTGTGGTTAAATTTTTATAAACAGATAGTTGGAATTATTTTAAAAACTCAGTAGGTATCCCGTCTATTTTTTCAAGCGTGATACTTTTGATGAACAATTCTCCGCCCTCCGACTGGATCTGAATTTTCCCCTGACTAAGCGGCAGTATCTTTCCATCCTTCTCAATTCTTCCAGAATTGAAGTTCATCATGTTTACCACACCGTTTACGACATGCACGGAACTTTGTCCAAAACAATAGAGGTCAACCACATTCCATTCTCCTGACGGTTTTTCATTATCAGACTGTTTCGAGCAGTTTTTTGTCGGGAAACCAACGCCAAATTGTGATTTGGTACCATCCGTGTTATAACGGTAAATTTTCCCATCCTGTTCCTTTACGGAAGTACTTTCAAAATAGCTGTTGCCCATGCAATAGGAATCGCCCATCTTGCCTGTACACAATTGAAATTCATGGGCGCTCATCCACACACCCAGACCTTCGCCAAAAGAGCCGTAACTGTCATACAAAAGACCTGAATTCCTCTGCTTGAAAATTTTATCGCCCCACCTGAAAACCATCCTGATATGATAATTGCCATACTCTTTTTTGGTTGCCAGGGAAGCATTGATCTCACCTGTAATACGGATTGCATTTCCCCCATCCAGTTTGACTACACTAAAAATCGGCTCCTTTGGCTTTGCATCCGATGGTCCGACAAAAATTTCCCAGTTTTTCAGATTTTTGCCATTGAACAACTTCTCTTCCTTTGTTTTGGCACTTACCAATACCGGAATCAGAAAAACAGCCAAAAAAAGTATTTTTTTCATTTGAGTGAATTTAAGATTAAAAAATAACTGCCCCGAATCCGGGGCAGTTATCACAAGTTGAACTAATTGTTTGAATCAGTGCCCTTGAAGAATCTCCTGGGCTTTTTCCAATATTGTTGTATCATCCAGCAAAACGATCCCTCCATTAGGTCCTTGCTCGATGTGCATTCCAACACATTTACCATGTGCGTAATTTGCTCCACCAAAATAATTCCTGACGGTCTCGACATCCAAACCCAGTTCATCAGCGATGCGGTGCATTGAACCGTCAGGCAACGTGTCTTTAATTTTTCTTAACTCGTTAAAGGTTATTTTCTCAGTCATCGTATTGGTTTTTAAAAAGTTAATAAATAATTTTATTGGCTAAATAGAATTTTTTTCCGTTTCGGTTCAGCCAAATTAACACTAATAGTTTAATGTTGTTACGTACCTGTTACAACATTTGGAACCAACAAGTTGAAATTTAGATTTTTTAACATTTAATGACGGAGGTAAGATGTATTACCTCTTGATACACACAGATTTAATTGTGATCCTCTCATCTGTTGGAAATAGCTGTTTTATAACATGTTTATTCAACGCCCGACCGGCTTATCACAAGCTAGTCTGAAAAAGGTATCAAGAAGCATGGGCCGCAGCCATAACTTATTGATTTTATGATTGTCCCTATCCGGAAATACGCGGTTTGATAAAAATACGAACAACAAGTCACAGGCAGGATCAGCCCAGACAAAGGTGCCCGTGAAACCGGAATGGCCATAGCTTTGCTCAGATACAGCAGTCGAGGGATATCTTTCCTTGGAGGTATTACGCCCGGTTCTGATCCCAGGCTTATCAAACCCAAATCCCCTCCTGTTATTGGCTTTTTGAAAATGACTGCTCGTCCAGTTTTTCATGGTTTCTGAAGAGATGTACCTTTCGTTGCCGTATTCGCCGTTCTGCAGATAAAGCTGCATTACTTTAGCTACGTCACCTGCGGAGCCAAACAAACCTGCATTTCCCGACACTCCGCCCAACATGGCTGCCGTCTCGTCGTGAACATATCCCTGAAGCAGTTCATGCCGAAAAGCCCGGTCATCCTCGGTAGGTACAATCTTTTCCATGGGAACATGCAGATAAGGATTGTACATCAGCGTGGATATACCGAGCCTGCTGAAAAATTGTTTATTCAGCAATGCCTCATACGATTCGCCTGTAAGATTCTCAATCACCTTTGGAAGGATGACGAAACCGAGATCCGAATAGGCATACTTCTTGGATTTCAATAACGGTGAATCGCGGATGATCCTGTAAACGGTATCCCGATAGGTATTGATCAAGTATAGATTTTGTGAGACCCTCAGGTCATATCCATTGGTAGGAAGTGTAGCATAATATTCAGGTTTGTACCTTCCATCGCTTTCCATGGTCTGTGGGTAGAGGGTTACTCCAGGCCGAAGTCTGGCCTGATGTGAAAGCAAATCTGACACCAGGATACCCTCCTTGTTGCTCCCTTTCCAGTCGGGCCAGTAATTGCTCATCTTTTGGGTTACCAGAAATTTTTTCTGATCTGCCAGCATCATCAGCAAAGGAACGGGACCAAGAACTTTGGTTACGGAAGCCAAATCATATAGATCATCGTTCAGGACCGGTTCCCCCTGATCGTATTTGTGAAAGCCATACGATTTAGAATAAAACACTTTCCCCTTTTTCGCCAGGAGAAGCTGACAACCTGGAAAAGCATTCGCTTTCAACCCAATTCCAACCAGGGAATCCATTTTCTGGGAGAGTTTGATGGAATCTATCCCGAGTTCTTCCGGTAAAACATAGGAGAGTCGGCCCGAAGGCGGAAAAGAGATCCCCTCCCCTTTCGCGTATTTTATAAGGTCGAAAGGAAGTTTCCCCTCGGCACCGATTCCCCCGAACAACAATTGCGATGACAAGTCCATGTTGTCAAAGCCAGCCTTTCCGGTTATGGCAATTTCAGCTGAAGGAGCAGCGACCGTATGACGTTCCAGGAATGCCGGACTGCCAAAAAGCACAAAAATCGTTTTGATGCCGGCAAATTCATCCACGAATAATTGATCATATACCTGCCCGGAACCATTTGTGATTTTCACCTCAGGATCCTGTTCGGCAATGATCGTGACAATCAAATTGTATGAAACTGACTTCGGAAAATTCTTGTGTATGTTTTCAGGCTTTGTGCCGGGCTGAACCGTCAGAAAGTCTGCTTTGAGGTACCTTCCAATCAATTGTGGTATCGGATTGGCCTTGCCCATCCCGATACAAATAACCATGGTTCTCAAGGTATCAAGCCTGCCCAATGGCAAGAGTCTGTAGTCGTTCTTCAACACCACAATGGTTTTTATTACCTCAACTCTCTGATTCAGACGAATAATTCGTTCAGGAGAAATAACGGCTACAGATGCCACAGCAACCTTATGCACGGGATGCACAACCTGAGCCGCATGTACGGGATGCACCACCTTTCGCTGTTTGGTTTTCTTCTGGGCAAAAAGAGAAACAGAAAAAAGAAGGATCGCAAAGGCAAGTATAAATTTATTCGACATCAGCAGGGACTTATTGTGTAAGCGAGTCCAAAACTAACCAAAACCAAACAATTCTAAAATTTATGATTCACTTAAAAATTGGTACGGCAAAACTACAGCTTCCAATTGATATCTATATCTTAGCAAAAAAAATCAAACTTATGGAAACTCTTCTGTTCAAGGTCTTCCAGTACCTGTCTTCCTCAGAAATGCGAATGAAAGCCGTAGTTGGGATTTTCTCCCTTGGTCTTTTTGTTATTCCTTTCGGAGTTGTAGCACAAATTCCCGTTTGCGGTGCCGATCAGCCCGGAATCTATTTGAACCTACTGAAAGGGAAAAGGGTTGGACTAGTTGTCAACCATACCTCGACGGCCCAAGGCATCCATCTGGTCGATTTTTTGAAAGAAAAAGGCATTGACATGAAAGCGCTTTTTGCTCCTGAGCATGGTTTAAGGGGTGAAGCGGATGCCGGCGAAAAAATCAACAACTCTGTCGATGAAAAAACCGGTACCCCTGTCATTTCTATTTATGGGAAGAACAACAGGCCGACACCCGAACAACTTGCTGACATCGATATTCTCATTTATGACATACAGGATGTGGGATGCAGATTCTATACCTATATCAGTACCCTGCATTATGTGATGGAAGCCTGTGCTGAAAACGGGAAATTGTTGCTGGTTCTGGACCGGCCAAATCCCAATGGGGACTATTGTGCCGGACCAATCCTCAAACCCGCGTTCAAATCCGGAGTCGGTGTAGATCCAATTCCGGTGGTTCATGGTTGTACAGTTGGGGAACTGGCAGGCATGATCAATGGGGAAGGATGGCTTAAAAACGGCATGAAATGCCAGCTAAAGGTGATTCAGGTCAAGAATTATACCCATGAAACGACCTACGCACCTCCGATCAAACCCTCTCCCAACCTGCCAAACTATACAGCGATCAGGCTTTATCCGTCACTGTGCCTGTTTGAATCAACGAGTGCAAGCATTGGAAGGGGAACTACTTTCCCTTTTCAGGTGATTGGCTATCCCGATCCAAAATTCGGCGCATTTTCCTTTACTCCGGCAAGCCTGAAGGGATTTGAAATGAACCCAACCCAAAAGGATAAGGTTTGTTTTGGTCAGGATCTTCGAAACCTGCAAGAGATTCCAACATTTACCCTGAAATACTTCCTCGATTGGTACCGGCAGTTCAAGCAACCATCCGATTTTTTGACCAGGGAACGCTGGTTTAATCTGCTGATGGGTGACGATCAGGTATTAAAACTCATCCAGGCAGGTAAAAGTGAAAAAGAAATCGAAGAAAGCTGGCAGGAAGAGTTGGGGAGATATAAAGTCGTACGATCCAAATACCTTTTATATTAAAGTGCCTAAAATGCCTAAAGTGAACTAAAGTGCCTAGAGTTAAGGACTCCCGGCATTAGGCTCAAGTACTTTAGGCATTCTAGCTCACTTTAGTTCACTTTAGGCACTTCTTATCATGAACCCATACCTCGTAGCATCGCTCCTGTCGGGATATTTCCTGATCCTCATCTTTGTAGCCTACCTGACAAGCAGGTCAGCCACAACGGATTCCTTTTTCACGGCAAACCGAAAATCACCCTGGTTTGTGGTGGCTTTTGGGATGATTGGTTCGACTATTTCCGGAGTGACATTTATTTCCGTACCCGGAGAAGTAGGAAATTCGGCTTTTACCTATTTTGAATTTGTCATGGGGAACTTTGTCGGGTACCTGGTAATCGCTTTCGTGCTTCTTCCCGTCTATTACCGCATGAACCTGATATCCATTTACAGTTACCTGGAGGAACGGCTTGGTTTTTACTCCTATAAATCGGGTTCTTTTTTCTTCCTGCTCTCCCGCACAATTGGCGCCGCTTTCAGGATGTACCTGGTGGCAGAAGTGTTGCAGCTTGCCTTCTTTGCCCACTTCGGCATCCCGTTTGGCGTAACCGTCATGATCAGCATCATCCTGATCTGGATCTATACCACCAAGGGCGGCGTAAAAACCATTATCTGGACCGATTCGCTGCAAACCTTCTTTCTCGTTTCTGCGGTGATCCTTACCATCTTTTTTATTTTCAGAAGCTTTGGATGGAGCTTCGGAGATATGCTCACTAAGGTTGCCGACAGTCCCCATTCCAAGGTTTTTGATTGGGATTGGCGGTCCGGTAGATTTTTCTTTAAACAATTCCTTGCAGGTATTTTCATTACCATCGTCATGTCGGGTCTCGATCAGGATATGATGCAAAAAAACCTTACCTGCAAAAATCTGAAAGAAGCCAGGAAAAACATGCTCACTTTCAGCGTCATCTTTGTGGGTGTGGTATGGATGTTTCTCACACTAGGAGCCTTGTTGTACATTTACGCCGAATCGCACCAGATTGCTTTGCCTGCAAAGAGCGATGACCTCTACCCGCTCCTGGCTATCAACCATATGAGCCTGATGATTGGCATCTTTTTCCTTCTCGGAATCACGGCGGCCAATTATGCCAGCGCCGACTCCGCACTTACCTCCCTGACGACTGCTTTCTGCATTGATTTCCTGAATTTTGGAAAACGAGAGGATTTAAACAAGAAAAAGATCCTGAAAATAACACACCTTGGATTCTCCCTGCTGCTGCTGATTGTGATCCTGGTATTCAAGGCTGTCAATAACCAAAGCGTAGTAATGGCAGTTTTTAAGGTCGCCGGCCTGACTTACGGACCATTGCTTGGCTTGTTTGCCTTCGGTTTGCTTACCCGTTACAGGATCAAAGATCGGCTGGTTCCGATTGTTGTGATCACAGCACCCATCCTATCCGGGTTGCTCAATTATTTTTCCGAACAAATACTCAATGGTTATCAGATTGGTTTTGAAATTATTATCATAAACGGAGCGCTAACTTTCAGTGGATTATTCCTGATAAGATTGAGAAATAAATAAAATTCGTTAAAAAAGGTTAAAATTCATTTTTTTTCGTTATCTTTGGTAAACGTCTTTGCTTCTTGTCCGTCTAATTAAAAACCCTCCTTTTATACCCCGCCGGAATGAAAAGCTTTGTACAGGCATTGGTTGTTTTGGTGATATTCTCCTTTTTCGGCGGTTGTCAAAAAGAACATGAAAGTGATTCAGGGGGAAGGACGATATCATTTTCGGCTGATACGATAGCTTTTGATACCATTTTCACTTCGATAGGAACCCCCACCAAAAATCTCAGGGTCTATAACCAGACCAGTGAAAAACTAACCATCTCTTCAGTAAGACTTGGTGGCGGGTTAAACAGCGGATTCCGGATTAATGTCAACGGTGAAGCTTCCAGTGAAGTCGTGAACGTCGAAATTCCTGCACACGACAGTATCTTCATATTCGTGGAAGCGACCCTGAATAAAAATGCGAACAGCCAGATGATGCTGGCGGAGATTGCGGCGACGCGGCAGATTCACCGGTTGCGGCTGCCGGTCAAGACGCTGAATTTGTTTGCGGCCGCGGCGCCGTTGCTGGGGCTGCTGGGGACGATCATCGGCATGGCGATCGTGTTTGAGGCGGTGGGGCGGGCCACGGATGCGGG
>CAIUUO010000105.1 GCA_903902325.1 uncultured Bacteroidia bacterium | reverse complement strand
TGAAATAGATTGAAATAGATTGAAATAGATTGAACAAATTTTATTTCCATTTATTTCTATCTGTTTCAATTTTATTTCCATTTATTTCCCTGCTTTTTATAAACTTCATAAACCTCAACTCCAATGAAACGTGTCATCCTGGTCCGGCATGCCAAAACCATCCAGCATGGTTACGATCAGGATTATGACCGGACCCTGACCGATCGCGGTGTGGATAATGCTGAAAGAATCAGTATGGAATTGGTTAAGGCCCAGACGGTGCCCGATCTGATTATTTCAAGTCCTGCTGTCCGCGCAACCCAAACCACCCGGATTTATGCCAAATCATTTGGCTATCCTGCCGGGAATGTCCGCTATGAAAAGAAACTCTATTCCGGCATGCCAACTACTGCTTTCCTGCAGATGCTTCAAGAGGTTGATGACAGCCACACTACCGTGATGGTGACAGGCCACAATCCCACCATCTACAATTACATCGAAATGCTGTTGCCTGATTTCTCGCTGGATGTGCCTACCTGCTCGACCATTGTGGTCGAATTTGACATTGAAAGATGGGCTGATTTGATGGAATATACTGGTAAAATGATACACAGATGGATTCCTGATTTGTTGTAATCTACACCAACCCTTTAAACCTTTTCCGATATTCAGACGGGGTAACTCCATTATACCTTCTGAATTGCTTGTTGAAATGGCTCAGGTTGTTGAACCCGCTGTCGAGGCAGACATCCACGATCCCCATCTCGGGATCCATCAACAGCTTACAGGCAAATTCAACTTTGATCCGGTTCAGATATTCAAATACGGAGATCCCCACATTCATTTTGAAGAACCGGCACAGAGACCCTTCCGCCATGGAAACCAATCCGGCCAGTTGCTGCAGGTCAATCTCCTCACGGTAGTGATTCATCAGGTAGTCGTGGAGCAGGCCAATTCTCCTGTTGGCCGGTTTAAACTGTTTTCGCATGAAGTCATCGCTGGCCAGACTGATGTTTGATTCGCTTTTCCCAATGATGTCCATCAGCCGGAAGAAATAATTGATCCTGTCAAAACCTTTCAGGTAGGGAAGCTGAAGCATGATCTCGCTCACCTCGTTGAGCGTCTGTCCAACTACCTGGATTCCGCGTTCAGACATTTCCAGGGCCCTCTTTACATTTTTGAATTCAGGAAGCGCCAGCAACTGGGGGAAAAAAATATAGGAAGAAAACTGCAGGTAAACCATTTCCAGGGTACGGTCTGACAATAACCTTTGCTCTTTATCCGCAATCCACACATGCGGAATACTACTGCCGATAAAAACCAGGTCGCCGGGCTGGAACTCCTCTATCGAATCAGCTACAATCCTTTTACCGCTGCCCTCCGTAATAAAACTGATTTCGAAATTGTTGTGGTAATGCCAGGTACTCTTTTCCAGGTTATCCTGAAAAATGCCAATGGAAAATGACTCATCTTCTTTTAGTTGGATCCGTTCGTATCTGGCCGGCATAATGATAAATATGATAACTAGTGCACCAAAATGGCATATAATGTTAATATTGCATCAAAATTAGTAAATATCGGCGTAGATTTCGACGTGATGGAAAACTATTTTTGATCTATACAACTGATACAAACGATTAAACAGATAAACCATGAGTGAACTGATCGAGAAACTCCTTGAGGCCGTTGAATTTGGCAAAATAGATCAAAAATCTCCCTATCCACCCCAGTTAAGGGGAATGGATGGGGCACACGAGCTGACCAAACAAGCCATCGAATCTGGCATCAATCCGCAGCGAATCCTTGAGGATGCCCTGATTCCTGCCATGGGAAACGTAGGCAAAAAATTCTCCGAAAATAAGATATTCGTGCCACAGATGCTGATGTCTGCCAAAGCCATGGGCGCCTCCATGGTGCAGCTGAAGCCATTTTTCGCATCGGGCCAGATGAAATCAAAGGGAACTTTTATCATTGGTACCGTTAAGGGTGATCTCCATGACATCGGCAAAAACCTGGTGGCCATGATGGTGGAAGGCGGAGGCTGGACCATCGTTGACCTCGGCGTCGATGTTGGTTCTGACAGGTTCATCGAAGCCCTGAAAAACAATCCGGGAGCAGTGGTTGGGTTATCTGCCCTGCTGACAACCACCATGGTCAACATGGGTGAGATTGTGGCCGGAATCAAGGGACAGGTTCCAGGAACCAAGGTTCTGATCGGTGGTGCACCGGTCAATGCTGATTTCTGCCGGAGTATAGGAGCCGATTTTTATGCACCTGATCCTCAGAAAGCCGTTGAATACCTGAACAAGCTGGCTTCTTAAATTCCGGTTTTCTTTTTGCTTTTTTATCAAATATCATGCATCAGACCTGATTTAGAAGGTCTCGGGTGTCTTTTGTCCTCAAATCTAAATAAAATATATAGTTATTTATTTGTATATCAATACATTAGACAATGATCAACATAGATAACTGGATCAGGCAGCATATCAATTCGAATACCAGGATTGCCATCCCAATCATGACCCACCCCGGAATTGAGATGTTAGGAAAAAAAGTGAGGGATGCTGTAACTGATGGCGAAGTACATGCCATGGCCATAGAAAAACTGAATGAAATATATCCAAGTGCGGCTACCACTGTGATCATGGATCTAACGGTAGAAGCGGAAACCTTTGGCGTTCAGATCGAAATCCAGGACGACGAAATGCCGCATATTTCGGGAAGATTAGTCTCCAATGCAGTGGAGATAGAAAAGCTGGAAGTTCCGGATCTGGCGGCCGGGCGTATCCCCCAGTACCTCAAAGCGAACAGGCTTACCGTCGAAAGGACCAAAGGCAAACCTGTATTTGCCGGGATTATCGGACCCTTTTCACTTGCAGGCAGGCTTTACGATATGTCAGAAATCATGGTGGCTTGCTATACTGAACCGGAGTCAATCAGTCGGTTACTTGATAAATGCACGGAATTTCTGATCAAATACTGTCTGGAGTTGAAAAGTATCGGATGCTCCGGGGTAGTCATTGCAGAACCTGCCGCCGGACTTTTATCCAACGAAGATTGCATGGCCTTTTCTTCAGAATATGTGAAACGCATAGTAGATTCGATTCAGGATGAAACTTTCCTGGTCATCCTTCACAATTGCGGAAACCATGGTCATTGTACAGATGCCATGTTGTATACCGGAGCCAATGCCTATCATTTTGGCAATGCGATTGATATGGTGGAAGCATTGGAAAGCTGTCCGAAGGATAAACTGGTCATGGGAAATATCGATCCGGTCGGAGTGATGAAAATGTTCTCTGCTGCCGAAGTTAAAACCTATACTGCAGATCTTCTTGAACGAACATCTGGTTTTAACAATTTTGTCCTGTCGACGGGATGTGATCTTCCGCCGCACGTTCCTGCCGAAAATATTTCTGCTTTTTTCGAAGCTTTGGATG
Organism: uncultured Bacteroidia bacterium; assembly: GCA_903902325.1. Taxonomy (GTDB): domain Bacteria; phylum Bacteroidota; class Bacteroidia; order Bacteroidales; family Prolixibacteraceae; genus CAINVV01. The sequence goes on along the minus strand of CAIUUO010000105.1, from coordinate 41,010 downwards.
AATACAACGAAGCCGTGAAACAACGAGAATTAAAAGTCTGTGTTTGAAAATTTCAATTTGTTGAAAAAAATATAGTCTATGAAATACAAAAGCTTAGTCATCAGCAGTCCTGAAGACCTGATGTTCGGGATTGCCCCCAAACCGGTTACGACCCGCCGAGGACTGGTCATCGGGGGCGGACAGGTGTATGCGGAACTGAACTTCACCCTCCCGATGATGAGTATCAACAACAATACCCTGAAGGAGGTGTACGCCCACTACCGTGAAATCGCCGAAGGAGCTCTGGAACGCGCAGTACATCTGAATTCCAAAGGAGTCGTACTCGAACTTGAAACCCTTCTTGAGATGACCAAGACACCGGATATTGGGGTTGAGATCGTGAAAATCATGAACGAAATATGCGAGAGGTATTACCGGGATTACGGACTTGCCTCCGAAATCCGGCTTACACCCAATGATCTCAGGGAGTTCGAAAGGCCCGCCAAACAAAGAACCTCTGCCTGGCTCGATCCGATGATGGAGTTGTTTGAGCGGGGAATGCTCGCAGGCGGCGATTTGCTGTCGATCGAAAGTACGGGCGGCAAGGAGGTCTCGGACGAGGCGCTGATGATGTGCGACCTGAAGGGGGTCATGTTCGCCCTTTCCGTACTTGGGGTCAGGGACATGCAGTTCCTCTGGCACAAAATCGTTACCCTGGCCAACAACCACGGCAAAATTGCGGCTGGCGACTCGGCATGCGGATTTGCCAACACGGCCATGGTGCTGGCAGAAAAGAAATATGTTCCAAAAGTTTTTGCGGCATTGGTCCGCGTCATTTCCGTGGTGCGCTCCATCGTTGCGATGGAGGAGGGCGCCGTAGGTCCAGACAAGGATTGTGGTTACGAAGGGCCTTTCCTGAAGGCAATTACCGGTATACCCATTTCTATGGAGGGAAAAACAGCGGCCTGTGCGCACCTGAGTCCGATCGGCAACATCGCCTCGGCTTGTGCCGATCTTTGGAGCAACGAGTCGGTCCAAAACATCAAATTATTATCTGGGATGGCACCGACAGCTTACTTCGAGCAGCTGGAATACGATGCCCGGCTGATGAACGAAGCCCTGCGTATGGGGAAGATGCATTGCGGGGTATTGCAGCAATTGCTGGTCGGGTCAGATATTTATACCGATCCGCAGGCATTGGTCCTCGCTCCCGAAAATGTGATCCGAATATCCAAAGAATTGATCAGGGGTGATTCCTACGTGGCCAACGCCCGGAATGGCGCACTGGCTGCCCTGGATATCATCGAAGAGGCGTTTCAATCCGGACAACTCAAATTATCAGAAATGGAAACAGCTTACATTCCAATCTTCCGCGAGGACCTCAGCAGCATCCCAGACAGCGAGAGTGATTTCATTGCCATGATGCTGCCGATGATAGATCCTGGTAAGTTCATTTTGGAGGAATACGGGTTATAAAAATTCGACAATTCGACAATTCGACAATTCGACAATTCGACAATAAATTTCAAGCCTTCCATCCTGGTAAAAACTAACCACATAGGCACATAGGTCACAATAGGTCTATGTGAACTATGTGCCTATTGTGGTGAATTGCTAAGTTTCATCGATAAAAAAGGATTCAACAGACCATAGGAGTCCCGACTCAGATTATGGAAAAAATTCCGGTACACCTTATTTCCGGTTTCCTGGGAGCAGGGAAAACCACAGAAATCATCAGGCTTCTGGGATTAAAACCTGCCGGTGAAAACTGGGCCATCATCATCAACGAATTCGGAAAAATTTCCATCGACGGACAAACGTTGCAATCTGAATCTTCCCGGGGATCTGTTTATGAGATCTCGGGAGGCTGCATCTGTTGTACCGCAAAGATCTATTTCAGGGAAAATCTCGAAAAAATTATCGCCACATCCAATTTTAACAGGATTATCATCGAACCCAGCGGATTGGGGGGAATCGATCACATAACTGAAATGGTCAGGCAGCATGCCGGACTACAACTGATGCCGGTTGTTTGCCTGGTGGATATCACCCTGACCGAAAATCCCCGCCTTAAGAGGCTTCCACTTTACAGGGAGCAAATTCTGAATGCAGATCTGATCCTTTTCAGCAAGTCTGAATTACTGTCTGACAGCGAACTTCAGGCTAAAATGGCAATCTTCCAAAGAGATTTCCTGGGGAAAACTGGCAGACTGAAAACAGGAGGAGAAATTCCGCTCCCTATTTTTGTAGTTGATACATCATCTGACGATAATCCGATGTTTGCAAATATTTTTCCTGCTTATCCGGCAGAGAAAGATACTTACAGAGAGTTTACAATGGAAATTCCCGGAGACAAAACTGTCAACATACAGAAATTAAGTGAACTGCTCGCCAGCGAGAAATCAATATTAAGGGCAAAAGGCTATATTTATACCGGGGAAGAGTGGGTTCTTTTCAATTACACCTTGTCAGGAACATCGACTGAAATATGTAACCGAAGAGAAAATGGGGAATTGGTGTTCATTTACGAATCAAACGGGAATGAAAACCAATCTGTTTTCAAATCTCTCCTGGAGAAATCAATAGGTTGATCCGTTTCCCTTTGTGACACTTTGTGTTAACCTTTGCGCCCTTTGTGGTTAAATTATTATATGAAGCAACATAAAATCCGCCTTTATCCGCTCGGGAAAGAGATAACTGTCAATGACAAGACTCCGCTCATTGACCTGCTTCATGAATATGGGATTGAGTTTCCTTGTGGAGGAAAGGGAACCTGCGGAAAATGTCGGGTCAGTTTACTGGAAGGAGAGATCGAAATTTCGGAAAAACACCGGCAAACGCTAGATCGTCTTCATCTTTCATCAGACAGTCGACTTGCCTGCATGAGCCATTGCACCGATTCTATCACCCTTCAAGTCGAACAGTTTGATCATCTCATCCTTGCCGATGAGACCGAATTTGAATTTGAACCTGAAAGTGGATTTGGCATTGCTGTCGATCTGGGAACCACGACCCTCGTCGCTCAGCTGGTAGATTTGCAGACCGCAAGAATTCTGGCGGTAGAGACCCTGCTCAATCCGCAGTTGAAGTTTGGTGCAGACCTGATTTCACGCGTCCAGGCAGGTCTGGACGGGCACTCCACTGAGATGACAGAATTGATCCGTGAGGCCATTGGGCAAATGATAAGCCTGATGCTGGCACAATATCAGGTCGTTCCTGATAAGGTTGTAATTGTCGGCAACACGGTGATGCAGAGAATTTTCAGCGGCATGGATCTTGTCCCGCTCTCCTGCTATCCGTTTGAGGTGGAAGATTTGGGAATGAAGACCTTCACCTCCGAAGAATTGGACTGGGATTTTCAGGTATCCAAATCCATTCATTTTTACCCATCCATAGGCAGTTTCGTTGGAAGTGATATCCTGGCAGGCATTGCAGCTACTGATTTGCACAAGAAAGAGAAATTCACGGCACTGATTGATATCGGCACCAACGGTGAGATTGCCATGGGCAACAGGGACCAGATCATCTGCGCCTCCACTGCCGCCGGACCGGCATTCGAAGGATCCAGCCTATCCGTGGGCATGCGGGCAGTTACCGGGGCCATCTCTTCGCTTCGTTTGGATGGTGCGAAAATCATTTCGACCGTCATCGGAAACACCGAACCCAAAGGCATTTGCGGAAGTGCCCTGATAGATGCCGTGGCCATCCTGCGAAAACTGGATCTGATTGGACCCTTCGGGGAAATTGGTACGGGAGAAGATAGTCTTCGGATTGACGGGGCAGTGTGGCTGACGCAAAGGGATATCTATGAATTCTTACTTGCCAAATCCGCCATTGCTGCCGGAATTGAAATCCTATCTAAAAACTTGGGCATCGACACGTTTGAAATTGAAGATTTTTACATTGCCGGGGGATTTGGAAATTACGTCACCGTTGAACATCTGCTCGCCACGGGCATGGTTGAATCAACGGAGGAAAAGATTCACAAGATGGGCAACACCGCCCTGATCGGAGCCAAGATGTTTCTCTTCGAAAACGGGGATCTTGCCTCAGAAATTCTTGGTAAAACAAGGCACATCAACCTGGAAGGTCATCCCGAATTCCAGGATATCTACATCGGCAAGATGATGCTGGAGTGACGAGGCAATTATTTGTTTTTCCCAGAATTCCAAATTTCACCACAATAGGCACATAGGTCACATAGAGCTATTGTGACCTATGTGCCTATTGTGGTGATTTTCCGGAAACATTCACCGCATTATATTCCAAAATATCAGATTTTAAACTTGAAATATATTTTAATCATCAGGACAAATAAAAAGAAACAACCTTCAAATGAACTATCTTTGCTATAACTGATTCACTGAATATCCTTCACCAAATCAAGAAATAGTATGAAAAAAATCACGCAGATTATCATCCTGGCAATCGTTGCACTGGTGATCCTGTACACCCAAATGCCTGTAGTGGCCTATGGCTTCATGGGTTTCCCGCTGATGATCGGAGCCCTGACTTTTCTCTATATCATCCTGAATATCCGGATGATACCCCAGATTACAAGCGAAAAACAAGCCATCCAGTTGCTGACTACAATGAAAGTCCCCAAATGGATTCTGATCGGTTTGTTGTTTTATATGACGGCCGTGCCTTTTGCCACTTCCTGGTCGCTCTTCAGATGGAACGATTACCGCGGATTGATAGGCAATGTCGAAGTTGGCGAGAATCTCTCCAACCACATGGCACCGATCTCCATCGATAAAATCCGGGTGGTTGATGAGTCACTGGCCAATCTGCTTGGAGATAAAGTCCTTGGAGCACAGCCCGCGCTGGGAAGCCAGGTCCGTCTAGGGACTTTTGTGATCCAGAAAGTGAAAAATGATCTGTATTGGGTGGCTCCCCTGCTCCACTCCGGATTTTTCAAATGGAATAAAAACAAGGAGGGTACCAATGGTTATGTGATGGTCAATGCCTGCAATGAGAGGGATGTCAAACTCGTGCAGGAGGTAAACGGCCACAAGGTGCTGATCAAATACCAGTCTGAAGCCTATTTTGGTGATTTCCTTGAACGGCATTTGTATATGAACGGCTTCTACAATACCGGACTCACCGACTACAGTTTCGAAATAGACGACGACGGAGTGCCTTACTGGGTGGTGACCAAATACAAAAAGACCATCGGTTTTTACGGGGATGATGCCATAAGCGTGGTGGTTGTCAACACTGAAACAGGCAAATGTACAGAGTATCCCATTGCCCAGGCCCCTGCATGGATCGACAGGGTGCAACCTGACAAATTCATCGAGGAACAACTCAACGACTGGGGCAATTTCGTGAAGGGCTTCTGGAACTTCTCGAACGAAAACAAACTGCAGATCACACAGGGATTATCGCTCGTTTACGGCGAAGACAACAGGTCGTACTGGTACACGGGACTTACCTCCGTGGGTGCGGATGAGGCAACCGTCGGGTTCGTGCTTGTTGACACCAGATCCAAAAAGGCAGTCTGGTACAAGCAAAGCGGAGCTACCGAACGTGCCGCACAAAATTCGGCAATTGGCAAAGTCCAGGAAAAAAGATTCAGCGCTTCCCTGCCGATCCCATACAACATCAACAACATCCCCACCTACATGATGACCCTGAAGGACAATGGAGGCCTGGTCAAGATGTTCGCGATGGTAGCCATTGAGGATTATACGATCGTCGGAGTGGGCAATACCCTGGTAGAAACCCTGATGGCCTACAAAAATGCCTACAACATGGCCGGGAACAAGATCAATCCGAAAAACGTGACCAAAAAGATGGTGTTGAAGACGATGGTCAACAGAATCCAGTCGGACATCAAGAACGGCAACAGCTTCTATTATTTCACGGTCAACGGAATGAACAACATCTTCATTGGCTCTTCCCAGATCTCGAACGAGATGCCTGTAACCATGGCCGGCGACAGCATCCAGATCAGCTTCGACAATGATACCAGCGGATTGATTGATATTTCTGCGTTTAAGAATATGAGTATGGGGAAGAAATAGATTGAAATAGATTGAAATAGATTGAAATAGATTGAAATAGATTTTTCATTTTTCATTTTTCATTTTTCATTTAAAAATAATGGCATTGAAAATAATTCACAGCCACTGTCCGACGTGCAAGACAAAAATCGGGCTGAGGTTGCTTTTTGTACCGGATGAAATACTGCGTTGCCCGAAATGCGGGCAATTGCTGGTCGACAGCGGCAAAAGGAATCTGCTGGGAATCTTGCTATTTTTTGCAGGATTTCTCTCGATCGTTGGATTACAACATTATTACGGTCAGAACCTAATCCGTGATTTGGTCATCCTGGTAGTTTCCGTTGTGGCCTATGGGTTGGTCAGAAAGCTGAACATAACAAAAAAGGACTTTATCATCAGAAACATGGATACCAATCGTACCTCCTACATCGATCAGGCCGACTGGAATGAAATCGTTGAAAACAACAAAGGCAAGGAATTCAGGTTTGAAATCATAGAGAAATTTTAATACTCCTGCATTTTTCAATTGCTATTAACAATGGAAAGGAAACTTACACACGGAGATTTACTCGAACTGAAACGCTGGAATACCCCAACCATTTACAATGGCTGGGAGCAGATCACCGGGCACAACAGCGCCCTGGAAGGTTTTAACCTGGAGCCCGCAACAGACTATATGCCGCAAATGGGGTCGATGGTCGGATATGCCATCACGGTAGTGATTGAACCTTCCAGTCCTGAGCATCCCAAAACGAATCCGGATGGCTGGGCGGAGTACAGGGCGTACATGGCATCCATTCCCGGACCAAAAATTGTCGTGGTTCAGGATCTGGACAAACCAACCATGTATGGCGCCTTTTGGGGTGAAGTGAACAGCAACATCCACAAGGCGCTGGGTTGCGTGGGCACCGTCACGGATGGTGGAATCCGGGATACCGACGAGATGAACAATGCCGGATTCAAGGCCCTTGCGCGCGGATTGTGTGTCGGCCATGCCAACAGCTATCCTGTCCGCTGGAACTGTCCGGTCACGGTTTTTGGCAGGGAGATCCTACCGGGACAGCTGATCCATGCCGACAAGCACGGGTTCCTGGTGATCCCGGATGAAGACCTGGAACAACTGCTAGAGGCAGCACGTTTTATGGATTCCAATGAATGCAAGACGATGATACAATCGGCGAGAAGTTCTTCCGGGAAAAGTAAGGAAGAGATTCTTGCAGAATTCAATGAGGCTGTCAGGAATTTCGGCAAGACAGCGAGGGAGAAGTTTGGGAATAAGGGGGAATGGTGAACCACATCAAATTTTCCGCTCTCGTCTAGCTTTTTTATGTCGCGCAAAGACCGCAAAGACCGCAAAGAAATCAACTCTGCGCTCTTTGCGTGCTTTTCGCGACCCATTTTCGCAAGATGAATAAACAATCATGTTCCACGAGAGCGATTAAACTGAACTACTTGATGTTTATGATCCACGGATCACCGTATTTTTTTTAACCATTCCTGCAATTTCAATGTTAGAAATCCTTCATCATTGCCTTTATCGGCAAAATGTGGTTGATTTTGGGTGTGTATTTGTTGTATATTTGCCGATAATGGCATTACGATTATGAACTATATTTCAGTCAGTGAATTTGCAAAAAAATGGAATGTTCCGGAAAGAACTGCACGGAATTACTGTGCTACAGGAAGAATAAAAGGGGCCTTTCTAACAGGTAAAACATGGAATATTCCGGAAGATGCCACAATCCCCGAAAAAGGTAACAAGAAGAAGTTCAGTAACAACCCATTGCTCAATCATCTCAAAGAGCAAAAGGATATGAAGCTCAGAGGGGGTATTTACCATCGTACGCAGATTGATTTGACTTATCATTCTAATCGGATTGAAGGGAGTAAATTGACTCATGATCAAACCCGATACATTTTCGAAACCAACACCATTGGAGTTTCAAAGGGTATTGTTAATGTAGATGATATTATAGAAGCAACAAACCACTTTCGCTGTATTGATTTAATCATCGACAAAGCAAAAGCCAAATTAACAGAATCTTTCATAAAGGAGTTGCATTTTTTGCTGAAATCTGGTACTTCCGACAGTCGAAAAGATTGGTTTAATGTGGGGGAATACAAAAAACTTCCCAACGAAGTCGGAAGTAACGAAACTTGTCCGCCCAAAGAGGTTGCAACAAAAATGAAAGAATTACTTTCCAACTATCACAACATTGAAAAGAAAAACATGGAAGATCTTATCGACTTTCATTATCAGTTTGAAATCATTCATCCTTTTCAGGACGGGAATGGACGTGTCGGTAGGTTGATTATCTTTAAAGAATTCCTTGCCAATGATATTGTACCTTTTTTTATAGCTGATGACTTAAAGCTTTTCTATTACAGAGGCTTGCAGGAATGGCCCCACATAAAGGAATACCTGTTTGACACTTGTCTTACTGCGCAGGATCATTATAAAGCTATTCTAAAGTATTTTGAAATAGCATTTGAATAAATTAATGTGAATTCTAGCCTGGAAATCTACTCTGTTGTTCTACTTCAAATTTTTGATCCACGGATCACCGTATTTCTTCAGCCAATCCTGCAGTTTCAAAGTTAGTTCCTGTTCGAGGGATTTGTTTTCTCCGATGATGTTCTTCATCTGGTACGGATCTTCTTTCCTGTCGAACAGCATTATTGTTTTTTGGGTTTCAGATGCCTGGTTGATGACAAATGTGTACCTGTCTGTCCGGACTCCGCGAAGGCCAAGCGCTTCCTTTCCTTCTGATATCCGCATGTACCATTGAGATTCAGGTTTTTGTCCTTTCCCGGTAATCAGGTAACCTGCAAGGTTTTGACCGTCAACCTCTTTAGGTATGGATGACGCATAGCCCATCAACCCGAGTAAAGTGGGATAAAGATCAGTGGTCGACAACAGAATATCGTCAAAATGCGGTTTGATCCTACCGGGAAACCTGATCAGCAAAGGAACGCGCATCGATTCTTCATACGGGTTGTTCTTGGTAATCTCACTGTGGATTCCCATGCAATCGCCGTGATCCGAGGTAAATACGACAATGGTATTCTCAGCCAGTCCATCCTCTTTCAAGGCTTGCAATATCCTTCCAAATTGCTCATCAACTCCACTGATTGCCGCGTAGTAATCCCTGATGCAGTTTCGGTAATGATCGCCCCATTTGGTTCCAGCCGCCTCAATACTCGGCTTGGTGATCAGCGATTCGACAGGCACGTCCTTGTAGATATCCTTGTATTTCTGAGGCACAGCCTTGTAATCCATGTGAGGCGGATTCATGGAAATCACCAGGGCAAATGGTTTACCGGTTTCCCTCATTTTTCCGTTTTTGTTCCTGATGAAATCGATCGCCCTGTTGGCTTCGTGCTCCGGTCCCCATTCATCGTAATACTTGAAGCTGTCTCGTGTCGCATCGGTATCCCAATACATGGGTCTCAGATGCCTGTCGTAGGTTCCATACGAGTGCCAGTAGTTGAATCCGTGGCGACGGGAAGGTGGAGTCCATTCATTCCATTTTTCATCCCCGCTGTTATTGCTTGTGTTGATGAAAGGTTCATGCGGCGAATCGAGATGCCATTTACCAATATAACCCAATGAATAGCCTTTCTCCTTCAGCACATCCGACCAGCACCTAGTCGATTGGGGCAATTCGCATCCGTATTGCGCCGAGAGGCTCGTGCAATTTCCAATCACCTTATTGTGAGTGGGATAAAGGCCGCTGAAAATCATGGCACGGGTGGGCGAGCAGACAGGATAATTGCTGATTGCATTGGAAAAGTAAACGCTCTCTTTGGCAAAACTGTTGAGTACCGGAGTCTGGACTTTTTCCTCGCCCAGGAAACCAAGGGTTTGCGCACGCATCTCATCCGGAAAAATAAAAATCAGGTTGGGCGATTGCTTTTTTTGTGCGGTTGCCCCCAGACAGAAAAGGGTCAGCATTGGCAAGGATGTTGCCAGGATTTTGTTCATCATTCCAATTCTTTAAAAGTCAATCATAGCCTTCATGACCCCGTCGCGATAGTCCGTGACCAGATCGAACGCCTCTTTCGTCGTGGCAAAGGGGAAGCGGTGGGTAGCCATTTTAGAAACATCAATCTTCTTTTCTTCCATCAGTTCAAGCGTCTCCTCAACGGTGTGATTCTGCCTCCTGACATTCTGGATACAAATCTCCTTGTGGCGCATCTGGTCCACATTGAAACTCCATCGGTCGAATTCGGGGATTCCAATTACCATGAGTTTTCCCCCCGGCTTCAATAGTTCAACAGCCTGGTCTATGGCCTCCTGTTTCCCGCAACATTCGAAGACCACATCCAGGAGCAAAGGTTCCTTGGCCTTGATTTGACCCACAACATCACCATTCGCAGGATTTCCGGTCCAGACTGCACCGCAATCTTTCGCGATTTGAAGCCTTTCCGGCACCAGATCCGTAACGTAGAATTGCTCTCCTCCTTTGGCTTTTGCCGACAATAATACACTCATCCCGATTGGTCCGAAGCCGAGTATCCCGATGGTCGCACCCTTCAGGGGGATGGATTGATTCACTGCATAAAGGCCGATAGCAAGCGGCTCGCTGATGGCAGCATCGGTATAGGATAGAGTATCGGCAATCTTGAAGCAGCTATCTTCAGGCATCACGATGTATTCAGACAAGCAGCCATAGGCTTGACCGGGACATCCTAAAAACCGCAGTTTCCGGCAGGTATGAGGACGACCCACCTTGCACTGGTCACATTTCCCACATGGCATGGCGGGTTCGATGGCGATCCTGTCGCCGGGTTTGACGGAAGTTACAGCAGGTCCTACCTTGATTACCTCCCCTGCTCCTTCATGCCCTACCGGGAAGGGATATTGCACTACCTGGCTGCCGATTTTTCCGCGGGTGTAGTAATGGACATCGGAGCCGCAGACACCAACCACCTTCATTTGAATCAGTACATCGTTATCATGGATGATTTCAGGCACCGGAAGTTCAATCATTTCCATTTGCCTGATACCGGTTAATGCCATTGCTTTCATGATACCTTTGTTGAATTTATATTAATCAAATATAGCTTTTTAAGAAGTGAAAAATGAAAAATTATTCTTGATTTTGGATTTTTCGGGGTAACTTGTAGTAAAAGCTTATACCTTTTAAAATGAGACTTGAAAAACCTGTCAATCCGCTGAAAGAGAAAAGCTATCAATTTGCAATAAAAATCGTCAAATTAAGTCAATCCCTTATTTCTGTGGAAAGAGAATATGTGTTGAGTAAACAAATAATTCGCTCCGGGACTTCGATTGGTGCTCTTGTTCGTGAGTCAGAATTTGCTGCCAGACGGGCAGATTTTATTAACAAATTGACCGTGGCACTAAAAGAAGCCAATGAATCTGAATATTGGTTAATGATCTTATTTGATACAAATTTTTTAACTGAAATTTATTTTAAAGAACTTTCAACCAATTGCAAAGAATTGATTGCCATGTTAGTCTCATCCATAAAAACGGCCAAGAACATAAAATGACCTTATCCTATCATTTTTCACTTTTCACTTTTCACTTTTCATTTCCTCTTCGAGAATCCTGTAAATCTCCTCATAACTTCTGGCATCCATTAGCTGAACTCTCAGTTTGGATGCATCCGTGAAATCGTTGGTGTAGATTTTGAAGAAACGCTTCATGATGTTGATCCGCTTCTCTTTTCCCCAGGTCTTTTCGAAAAGTTTGGTGTGGAAAAGCAGATGCCCCAGTTTCTCATACTTACCGGGAACGGGATGATCCGGTTGAAAAAACCATGGATTGTGGAAGATCCCACGACCGACCATGATGCCGTCGACTCCGTATTTTTGGCTTAGTTCAATGCCCTGTGCCACAGAATTAACGTCGCCGTTTCCTACAAACACAGTCTCAGGACTTATCTGATTCCTGACCTGGACACCTTTCCCAATTTCCTCCCAGTTCGCCAGGCCGTCAGACTGTTGTTTCTGTGTCCGACCGTGCAGGATTACCGCCGCGGGTTTAGTTCCCAAAACGGTTTCCATCCATCTCTCCGTTTCATGTGCCCTGATTCCCGTCCTGGTCTTCACTGAAACCGGCAGATGCGTTCCCTCCATGGTGGCAAGGATGATCTCCCTGGCAAGATCGGGCTGATCGATTAGGGCGGAGCAGCAACCGTTCTTCACCACCTTTTTGACCGGACAACCCATATTGATGTCGATGCCGTCACACTCCTGCGACTCCGTGATCTCCCTGGCAATTTTGTTAAACAGTTCTGGATTTTTGCCCCAGATCTGCACCACCAACCTGATATTTTTTTGTTTCAGGAGGGCCCTTTCAGAATCACTTACCAGAAGCCGGTGCCCTACATTGAGCTTGCCAACCGGATGGTTCAGTCCATCCACGGAAGCAAACTCCGTATACAGCACCTGCAGGTAACGGGGATCCGACATACCAGCAACCACTTCGCGAAAGACGGTATCCGTGACATCCTCCATGGGTGCCAGCGTAAAAAAAGGTTTCGGAAGCGATTCCCAGAAATTTGTCATATACAGATTTTAGTTTTTGGCCCTGGCTTTTTGCTCCGGCAGGAAAGACTTTCTCATTGCCTCACTGTCCTGGAATCTGGTCTCCAGTTCAACCAGTTTCTTTTTCAGATCCTCCCTTATAGTTTTGTATTTGGGATCATCGTATACATTTTTCATTTCGTTCGGATCGGCTACCCTGTCGAACATCTCCCATTCGTCGATGTTGTAGTAGTAATGGATCAACTTATACCTTTCCGTACTCATGCCGTAATGCCTCTTCACACTGTGCGGACCAGGATATTCAAAGTATTCGTAATAGTGTTCTTTCCTCCAGTTGCCCGGAGTTTTTCCTTTCAGGATTGGCATCATGCTTTCACCCTGCATGTCTTTTGGTATTTGTATACCCGCCGCATCCAGAAAAGTTTCGGCAAAATCGAGGTTGGAGACCATGTCCTTGTTCACTGAACCGGGCTTGATGACTCCCGGCCACATGATCAGCAGCGGAGTGCGGTAGGATTGCTCAAACATCCACCTTTTGTCGAACCAGCCATGCTCGCCGAGGTAAAAACCCTGGTCGGAAGCATACACCACGATGGTATTCTTGTCCAGTCCGGATTCCTTCAGGTAATCGAGCACCCTGCCCACACTCTCATCCACAGACTGGATACATGCCAGGTAGTCATTCATGTACCGCTGGTATTTCCAGATAACCAGATCTTTCCCTTTAAGGTCCGTTTTCAGGTATTCTTCCCTGATGGGATCATAAAATGCTTTCCATGCCTTGGTTTGCGCTGCATCCATCCTGCCATTGTAGCTTTTGTATTTGGCAGAGGTAGTGTCTCTCCAGATTTTCAGGTCAGTGTCAATGGTCATGGTTTTATCGATGGTCATGTCCTGCTCGTGTTCCGCAGTACCCCTTCCTGCATAATCATCAAAAAGCGTTTCCGGAAGCGGGAACTGCACACCCTTGAACCGTTCGAGGTATTTAGGGGCTGGATTCCACTCCCTGTGCGGCGCCTTGTGGTGCATCATCAGGAGAAATGGCTTTCCTCCCATCGCTGCCTGTTTCAACCAGGCAATGGATTTATCCGTAATAATATCCGTTACATATCCTTTCTCCTGGTGTTTCCCCTGGGTATTGATAAAATCCGGATTGTAATAAACTCCCTGTCCGGGCAGAATTTCCCAGTGGTCAAACCCCGTAGGATTTGAATTGAGGTGCCACTTCCCGATGATGGCGGTATTGTAACCGGCTTGCTGCAAAAGTTTTGGGAAGGTTTGCTGACCGCCATCAAACCTCGTGTTGTCGTTCTGGATAAAGCCATTCATGTGGCTGTACTTTCCCGTCAGGATGGTTGCCCGGGAAGGTCCGCAGATGGAGTTGGTGACCAGGCACCTGTTGAAGATCATGCCGTTTTGGGCGATACGGTCAATGTTTGGTGTCGGGGCAAATGCCGCGAGTCGATCACCATAAGCGCTGACGGCCTGGTAGGCATGGTCGTCGCTCATGATGTAAAGGATGTTGGGCCTTTGGGGCTTTGTTTTGGCGCTTAAAGATTGCATGGGAGCAACACAGGCGGTAATGCTGAGGAGTGTTAAAAACTGAGTAGAGGTTTTCATTTGTTTATATTTTGTTTTTTAACGGCCAAATGGAATAGCCACATAATCATTTTCGGTTGATGTGAACATATTCTCATGGCTATTTCATGTATGCTTTCTTTATTGATCGACAGTTAATGTTAGCAAATTACTTCGCGTCCTTTGTGACATCCTTTGAGACCTTCGTGGTAAAAAAAATTAAAAAATTTTACCACAACGGACACAAAGGTTCGCACAAAGACACAAAGGCAAAATACCGAAATTCTATTGATGGAACTTCAAAGGCGGAGCCGTGGATGATGGAACCGGCTGTCCATCAACGGTCATTGCTTCCATGATCTCCACACGCGTACCATCGATATCGTAGCAGTTGATCTGTCTCTTTTTGTTGATGCCTGTTTTCATTTCCGTGGGGGTTTTGAAACCTTCAGGGAGTTGCCTGCCTTTCAGCAGCGAGGCCGATGTTGCAACATCCTTCACCTCAAGGCAAATATGGTTCATAGTACCCATTGATCCATCAGAAGGCGCTTTGTCGAACAGCATCAGTTCGATGTAATCATTTCCGTCGGGTACTTTCAGGTTTACCCAGCTAACATTCTTGTCGTCCCTGCTGCCTCTCCATGTCTCGGTGAATCCAAGTATTCCGCAGTAAAACGAAATGGCCTTGTCGAGGTCGGGCACCATGAAACCAACGTGGCTCATCCGTGTCGATACCCTCGTCTCAGGCATATCTTTCCCCAGTGTGTTGGCCGACATGCTGCCCGGTTCATACTGGACAATCTCACAGATAGTGCCATTCGGATCTGTCACAAAATAATTTGAATTTCCGGTTCTTCCCTTCGGTGTCTTTTCCGGAACTTTCACCCCTTTGGAAGCGAGGTATTTACGCATGGCTTCCGCATCGGTTGTTTCAACTGCAAAATGGTACATCCGGTTTCCGCCTTGTTTCTTTTCGGGGAAAACCTCGACATACTGGCGATCATTGATCTTGATGAAAGTGAGCGCCAGGTCCTTGCCATTGGTTGCCATCAGGGAAAAGGGTTCGGCATATCCCAGATATTCCTTGTAGAACTTCCGGGCGCTTTCGATGTCTTTGGTATAGAAAGCAGCGTGCGCAATCCCGGTTACGGGAGGACGTTTTATCTCGTTTGGAATCTGCGCCATCGCCGGCATTACAAACCAAACAGTCAACAGGGAAAATAGAACATTGTTTATCCGTTTCATTATAAAAAATTATTAGAGTTAAATCTTTCTGCAAATGGCAGCCCAACCACCACCCTTGGCCAATTGTATGTTCAGCTTGTCGGCTTTGGATACCTGTTTAACAATCCGTTTAAAATCATTGCAACTGACATCTGCATTGACACCATCTTGCATGATCTCAATCTCATAGGTCCCTTCTCCAAGGAAGGAAAGGTCAACGTTGAGTGACCGGCCTGTCCAGTCGGTCATGGCACCAATGTACCAGTCATTCCCTTTTTGGCGGGCAGTTACGATGTAATCGCCGACTTTGGCATCCAAAATCCTGGTATCGTCCCACACAGTAGACATGCGGCTGATGAAAGAAGTGCATTCAGGCTCTTTGTAGTAGTTGGATGGAGAATCGTTTAACATTTGCAGGGGGGCATCATAGCAGACGTACATGGCCAGTTGGTGGCACCGGGTACCCTGGCTCATCGGATGTGAGAAGCTGATGGAAAAATCTTTTGCATTCTTATTGACCATGGCTCCGGGGGTATAATCCATTGGTCCTGCCAGCATCCTGGTAAAACAAAGCGTAACATCATGTTCCGGTGTAATATCCTTGCTCCATTTGCAATTTTCCATACCTTTCACTCCCTCGTGGTTGATGATGTTGGGATAGGCCCTGGCCATACCCGAAGGCTTGAATGCTCCGTGAAAGTCAATCAGCAGTTTGCGGTCTGCACAGGCTTTGGCTGCGCGCTCGTAGAAATTGACCATGAATTGTTCGGAGCGGGCCATAAAATCAACTTTGATCCCTTTCACGCCCCATTTGGCATACAAATCCAGAATGGCATTCATATCTGCATCAAGGGCATTCCAGAGACACCACAAAATGATATCCACATTTTTTGATTTCCCATAAGCTATCAGTTCCTGTAGATTCAGATCCTTGTTTGGTTCCTTGATATTTATCGTCGACAGGGTCCAGCCTTCATCCAGAATGATATACGGAATCTTGTATTTTGATGCAAAATCGATGTAATATTTGTAGGTTTTGGTATCCAGCCCGGCTTTGAAATCCACACCGTAAATATTGTTCTCATTCCACCAGTCCCAGGCTACCAATCCTGGTTTGATCCAGCTAGTTTCAGCCAGTTTACAATCACGCGAGAGCAAAAAAACCATTTGGTTTTCGACCAGCCGTGCATCCTCCTTGCTGATCATGAAGACTCGCCAGGGGAAAGAACGGGTCCCGTTGGTCTTGGCGATATAGTCTGCCTCCTGTATGTTTTTAATATCTCGGTCCCCCTTGGGTTCTGACTTCAGGATCACATGCGGATATTTACTCTTAAAGGAATTTTTACCTGTGGCTTCCATGAACAAACAAGGGTAATCGAACAAGTCGGCTTCGGTAATGCCGATCTTGATGTTGTTATTGGCTTTCACCAGCGTCGGCAGGGAACAGAATTTCCCGGCTTGCAACGCACTCAATTTCTGATCACTATAGATTCGTTCGTAATGGGAATAAAGTGTTTCCTCCTCGGGAAAGAGGACACCATAGTCACCTGCAAAATTCAAGCTAACCTCTTCGTTCTTCACAACGATTTCTTCTTTCAGGCTTGTTTCGAAACGATAGGCGATGCCATTGTCGAAAACGCGGAAGCTAACCTTGTAGTTTGGCTTGAAAGTAAGTGTCAATTGGTTGTATTCGTTGCGGATGGTTTTTGATTTGACTGCAACCACAGTTTGCACAACCTCTTTGACAGATGTGGCCTTTGCGGCGACAACTTTGGGATTTATCCCTAATATGGTTGTTCCAAGGTCAAGACTCATTGTACTATTGGACAAAACCAAATTCCCATCGACAGAGGCCGACCATTTGATCTGGTTATCCACCAAAACGGTTGCCGAAATCTGACCGTTTGGAGAGGAAATTTTGTACTCTTTGGAGAAGGCACTCACTGCAAGCAGCAAGCATGCAAGGGAAAAAATGATTTTCATCTGTTTATAATTTGGTTTTTAATGGTCAGATGGTATACCCAACTATAACTATTCCGTCCTTATGGATAATTCCTCATGGGTATTTCACAATTAGCATCAATTTGTGACAAATATCAAAGACAGTTTAAATTTAACAATTCCTAACCCAGTTATAGAGACTGTTTAAAATTAGTATTATTCCTAATTTGCACTAATTTCAGATAAGAAGAACGTGCCGTAGGCATGAAAAATTAAATTAAACAGTTTCTAAATTCATTACGAAATTCTTAGTGAAACCTTGGTGTATTTGAGACTTAGTGGCCTTTATTTCCTGCCACCAGGACACTATGACACAAAAGTATCACAAAGGAAACACCAAATAGTCACTAATAATCCATTTTCAAACGGTTTTTTAATTCAGTCCGCCATGCCCGCGATACAACTGCAGCGGTTTAGCCAACTTCAATTTCAGCACCGTGACATACGGATCCAGCACCTTCTCCGGTACATCGATGTAGACGAGTCCGGGTACGGGACTCCAGGAGATTTTCCCAACCACTTTATGGGTCAATTGCGTACCGTTTCCCACTACCGTGATGTCTTCAATCTTGTTGACGAGTCCCTTGAGCATCAGTTGACCACTCGTCTTCCCGTGCAGGAAAAGATAGAGTGAAGTCGAATCTTTGGAAAGCGTTGTCGGTCCATAAAAATGGCCCTGTGGAATTCCTGCCACGGTATTAAAGATTGCCTCCCCATTCTTTTTATTCCAGGCTCCCAACTCTTTGAGCACATTGATTTGTTCAGCAGGAATGGTCCCATCCTCCTTGGGACCCATATCCAGCAATAAATTACCACCATTTGAAACGGCATCCACGAATATGGTGATCACCTCATACGGAGTCTTCCAGTTGTTGTCGTTGTGGAAACCCCAGTTATCGTTGGTGGTCATGCACAATTCCCACCAGTTGAACCTGGGCTTCTCAACCGGGAAATTCTGTTCGGGAGTCTCATAATCACCATATCCCTGTAAGCGTCCGTTGATAATCGCCTTCGGGTTACCGGAAAGAATCAGTTGGCGGACTTTCTGTGACTCCCACTCTTCGGCACTGTGTTCCCAATCACCGTCAAACCACCATAAATCCGGTTTGAACATCGAGTTTATCTCCTTGATTTGCCCCTGGAAGAAGGACCTGAACCGGTTCCACCGATCATAGTCGTTGGCAACCTTGTACCTCGAACTGTCTTTCAGGAAACCCGGATAATTGTCGTCGCTCCAGTCGATCAGCGAAAAATAAGCGCCGCATTTGATGTTTCGTTTCCTCAACTCCTCAAAGAATGGACGGATCATGTCGCGCTTGGCCGGGGTTGCCTTCATGATACTGCGGTCATTCATCCGTGTATCATACATGGCAACTCCGTCGTGGTGTTTGGTGGTGATGACCGCATATCGGGCACCACTTTCCTGGATCAGGCTGGCCCAAGCGGAAGGATCATAATTTTTTAGCGTGAAGCCATTAAGCTGCTTCATGTAATCCTGATGGCTGATCTTTTTATTGTAAAAACTCCAGGATTCATCAACTCCATTCACCGAATAAATTCCCGCATGGATAAATATTCCCAGTTTGGCATCTGCAAACCACTGCATCTTTTCCCGGATGGTTTTAGGGTCGATCTTTGATTGTGCCTTCAATGAAAAGTTGCCAATCAGGAATATAATCAAAAATAAAACTGTTCTAAGACTTTTCATTTGGGTGACTGTTTTTGCTAATCCAGATTTATATGAGCGAATAATCAAAAAGATTTACATCGTATTTCAATCCAAACAGAAAAACGGCGAGAAGCAAAATGAAAACAATTGCCAGGATGAAGAAAAGTATCATGTACAAAATCTTCATCTTGACTTTATTCCGCTTACCGAATGCCTTCCTGAAAAGCACCGGAATGGCAATGACCATGATCAGGCAAAATGGAATGATACCATAGCGCAGGAACCAGATCAGCATGTTAATGGCGCCGTATGACTTGTAAACCCATACACACTGATCCTGAATTGTTTTATCTCCGGATTTGCCGACAGCCCGGATCCTGTTGTTGCCTGAGGCAAGTTTCACATCTTTCCAGACAAATATCTTATCCGACGATTTCAGGATACCTAAAGAATGTTCATTGACAAACAGTTCCACGGCATCAAGATTCGAATATACTTTTACGTTTACCTTATTGCTTTCGCGGTGGATGAACCGCTGGTCGTTGATGTGCACCATGGGCTCCTCATTCCAGTTGACCTTATAAAGGTAAAAGGCATCTTTTTTCGTTTTGCGGTCGTAGGTAACCAGGCCTTTGTCATTCATTCCGGGCGTATCCCCTTCGATTCGGAAATCGACACTGAAATCAAACATATTCCATACATAGCATCCCCAGATGTAAGGCCGTTCACTGATGGCTTTCCAGCTTCGTTCGTGATAGTATGCCTGATACTCCTCGGG
This sequence comes from uncultured Bacteroidia bacterium, assembly GCA_903902325.1. GTDB lineage: Bacteria > Bacteroidota > Bacteroidia > Bacteroidales > Prolixibacteraceae > CAINVV01. The sequence goes on along the minus strand of CAIUUO010000105.1, from coordinate 21,257 downwards.
ATGCCATGGATGGTTCATCGGAAACGGACGTCCCATCTTTTCCTCATGCTGCGTGATGCCGGCACCGGCGCCATATTCACTGATGGCCAGGCGAAGTTGCGGATACTTCTTGTGCAACTGATCTGCCCATTTGCCCAATTTATCCGGGGCACCGTAATACCAGCCAAAATATTTGTTCCAGGCGACTACCTCGGTGATGAAATTCAGTTCGTCTCCATCGGGCAACAGACTGGCGGAGGTGATCAAACGTCCCGGATCCTCAGCTTTGGCAAGCGCTGCCAATTCTTTTACAAACGACGTGGGACTGTCTTTAGTGGGATTACTGAGTTCATTGAAAACGCCCCAGAAACAGATTGACGGATGATTGTAATTTTGGCGGATCAGCTCCTTTAACTGCTGTTTCCCGTTTTCGCGAAACTCCGGACTATTGGTATAACCTCCAAGCATGCTTCCGACAAACGGAATCTCAGCCCAAACTACCATTCCTGCCGTATCGCAAAGGGAATAGAAATAACCCGATTGCTGGTAGTGTGCCAAACGCAGTGAATTGACTCCCATTTCCCTGATCAGTTGCATATCTGCCCTGTGATCTTCTTCCGTGAGCGCCGAACCCTTGTCCTTTTTATCCTGATGCCTGCTGACACCCTGCAATTTCAAATGATTGTTGTTCAGGAAAAATCCTTTCTCGGGATCTACATAGAAACTACGCAGTCCAAGTGGCTGGATTACTTCATCGATAGGTAAATCCCCGGACGACAATTGAACTTTAACATTGTAGAGGTTGGGCGATTTCCTGCCGTTCCATAATTGGGGATGACCAATGTTCAAAAGATGCTTCGCTTCAAGGGTTTTGCCAGCCGGAATCAGGATACTGGAATTTTGACTTCCAACCAGAAGTCCGCTCTTATCGAAAACTGATGTTGAGACAGTAACCGTTTTTTCATTCTCGCCGCCGTTGCTGAGGAGGACTGAAACCTCGACTTCAGCCTCATTTTCAGTAACTTTCTTCTGCTTCAGATAGACCCCCGGGGAAGCAAAATCCATAGGTGAGATACAAACCTGATCAGTTACCAGAAGTTTGACCGGTCGGTAGATTCCTCCATATTGGTTAAAATCACCGCCCAGGGGCAGGATATCATCATGTTTCAAATTGTCAACCTTCACAATCAGCTGGTTTTCCCCACCAATCACTGCTTGTTTGGTAATCTCATAAATAAAGGCAGAATAGCCTCCCCGGTGCTGACCCAGATGAATGCCATTCAGGTATACATCGGCAACGGTATGAACTCCTTCGAAGAACAAAAAGAGACGCTTCCCCTGAAACTTGTTATCAATCAATAATTTTTTGGAATAGACCCCGGTTCCCCGGTAATACTCAATCCCGGCTTGCGCATCCGCCGCATTCCAGGTATGAGGCAGATTTACAGTTTGATGGAGAGAATCTCCGTGTATGGAACTGCCTTTAAAAACCCAGTTATCATTGATATTGACCATGGATCTGGTTTGTCCTGAGAGCCTGAGTGCGAATATGATCAACATCGTCGCCAGGAATAATTTTGAAGTTAGTTCTTTCATCTTTCTTTTGTTTAGCGTTCAGACAGTATCGCTCAAAGCTTTAAAAAAAAATTTTCGCAGAAAATATCATTCTGATTTCACAGTACCGGCCCCTTTGAAATATTTCTTCAAGGTGTATTCCGGTTGCCACTGATCGGGTTGTTGTTTCAGTTTGGTGTAATCATACTCCATCGGAAGGATGACTGCCGGCGCCATGCTGGCCGTGTCATCGAAGGCTTTGTATCCTTCCATCAACAGTTCTGTCATCTCCTTCACAGTTCCCTGGCATTCAGGGCGGTTGGCCAGATTGACAATTTCCAGCGGATCCTTCTTCAGGTTAAACAACTGCGTAAAGTTTCGGCGGGGATACCTGATCAGTTTCCACTCATCTGTCCGCACGGCCCTCACGGTGTTCCGATAGGCGGTATAGAGAGAATTCCTCACCCCTTTTGCCTCTCCTCTGATGACCGGAGCAAGGTTTTTCCCGTCAATTCCACCGGGTGCTGGCAGATGGCACAAATCGCTAAGTGTTGGAAAAAGATCGAAGAGGTAGACCAACGCGTCTGTAGACTTATCGTTTGGAATTCCCGGACCGGATACAATAAGCGGAACATGCATGCAGTCGTCGTAAAGGCTCTGCTTTCCAAGCAATCCATGGCTTCCGATGGCAAGTCCGTTGTCGGCCGCATAAACAATGATCGTATTTTCAAACAGTCCTTTTGCTTTCAACGTTTTCACCAGTTCCCCAACTTCTGCATCCAAATGGGAAATCAATGCATAATAATCCGCCAGGGAGGCCTGGATAATTTCAGGTGTGCGCGGCCAGGGAGCCAGGTGCTCATCCCTTACCAGGAGATCATCAAATTCGAAAGGATGCAATTTTTTAAAATTTCCCGGAACCGGGATGGATTCATCCGGATACATCCCGATGTAATCGGTGCGGGGGGAACGTGGATCGTGGGGCGCCGTAAAGGCGACATAACAGAAAAAAGGATTCTCCCGTTTCCCTTTGGAATACTCTTCCAGAAAATCTTTGGCAGCCCCGGCGAACAGATCCGTTGAAAACCCTTTCGTTCCGGAGGGCGCCAGTTTTCCGTCAGCACCCATATCGTTGCAGGGAACCTTGAAATGGTCGCTCATCCCACCCAGCATCACATTTTTTGCCTTTTGAAAAGTAGCTTCAAAAGCAGCTTTTTCGTTGTGCCACTTTCCGGTTCCAAAAGTTTCATAACCGAACTTCGCGAAATAAGCAGGCATGGTTTGTACTCCTGCAAGTCGGTCGTACACATGAAACAGGCTCTTCCCACTCATCAGCATGGCCCTGCTTGGTGCGGAAATCGCGCCATGATGCCCTCCCATCACATAGCTGTTCGAAAATCGAACCCCGTTGTGAGCCAATTGGTCAATATTCGGGGTTTTGATGTACGAATTCCCTGAACATCCTAAAGCGTCTGCACGCTGGTCGTCGGCAAACAAAAAAAGCACATTTGGCTTTTTGCCTGTCTGGCCTGCAACGGAAATACCGCAGAGAAGTGCAGCGGCTCCCATCAAAATCTTCAATTGATCGTTCTTCATGCTTCAACTAATTTTTTGCTTTTATCACCTGCAACTTTGGCACGCTGGTCCATGACCAATTTCTATCTGGTAATTCCAGTAACCTTGATTACCCAGGCATAATCGCAGGGTTTGTTTTTCCTGAGATTTTCTGGAATTGTAACAACAAACCCGGTTCCCTCCTTTTGCCACCTCAGGCTGGTTTTGCTGCCAAGGATTGTAACTTTAGTCCCTGGCACCGGTTGCATGGATTTGATGGATATCCTAGCCGGAAGGGTATTCTCATCTTTAGCTGCCAGATAGAGAAAATAAACATTGCCGTTGGCCTGCTGCGTCATGCAAATATTTCCCTCTTTAAAAGGAGCAATGGCCTTGCTGTTGTAAATTGCCTCGCCGTTCACCTTCAGCCACGATCCGTATTCCTTCAGCAGGTCATAGGCTCCCTGTTGCCAGGTGCCATCCGGACCGGGGGCGATGTTCAGCAGCAGGTTGCCGCCTTTGGCCACGATGTTGATCAAGGTATGAATCCCATCCCTGCCACTCATGTATTTTGCATTGGGTGTGAAAGACCATCCACCGCCGGAGATGATGCACGATTCCCAGGGATAGGGAAGCGTTTTGTCGGGTATCCTGTTTTCAGGGGTCAGGTAATTCTGGTTCTTTCCATGCACAGCCCTGTCGACCACAATCAGTCCCGGCTGTTTGTCCCGGACTTTTGTAACCAATTCATCCATTTTAATGTCCTGATTGACAATCTTATGCTTGAGAAAGCCGCTCTTTGAATCTGCAACCTGTCTTGTGTACCAATTGGTGATGGCCTCTTTTGAGTTTTTTTCCACCCATCCTCCGTCCAGCCAAAGGATATCCATTTTGCCATAATCCGACATCAGTTCCAGGATCTGGTTGTGGGTAAATTCAATGTATTTGTTCCATTTTTCGGGATATTCAGCCGGATCATAGTTCACATTCCTGTCCAGGGGAGGGAAATAGGGATCCCAGTAATACTTGCTGTTCCAGTCTGGTTTGGAGAAGTAGGCGCCGGTCCAAAGGCCCTGAGCGCGGAAGGCATCAAAAACTTCCTTGGCAATATTTGATTTTGGATTGGTATGAAAAGGGCATTTCTCCGATGTCACCTTGTAATCTGTATACTTTGAGTCAAACATGCAGAATCCGTCGTGGTGTTTGGTGGTGAAGACCACATATTTCATACCGGCCTCTTTGGCTGCAGCGGCCCATTTGGAAGGATCAAAACTTGTTGGGTTAAAGGTTGTCTGGAGACCTTCGTACTCTTTTTTGTAGGCGTTGTAGTCGGTGGGGTTGGCTCCCTTGGTACGTTTGCACCATCCTTCATCTTCCGGACACAAAGACCATGACTCGACGATGCCCCACTGGCTGTAAGTTCCCCAGTGCATCAGCAGCCCGAACTTTAAATTTTGCCACTCTCCCAGCTTTTTCAAGACCAGCGGATCGGTTTCAGGTACGTATCTTTCATCTTCATAAGCAGCTTGGCCGAAAGCCATGGAGCAAAATATCGAAAGGAGAAATAAGAGTTGAAATTTTTTCATCACTTTTCAATTTTTTTAAGGGGAATTTGAACATTGAAAGTTCCGCCGTCTTTTTTAGGGTTGCAATCGTCAATAGAACATGCGGCAAAAAGTACTGTGGGGTCATCCGATTCATTCAACAATAACTGTGGACGTTCCAGCCGATCCACTTTTAGGTGTGAACCATCTTTCAATATCAGTTCTTTTTTCATAAAAAGGGGAGTTGGAGCGGGCACCCATTTGATCCCATCCACTGATTGCATCATTGCCAACCCAGGTTCACTTCCAGTAAGTTTGCCGGTAAAGTCTTTCAATACAGCATAAAACAACTTGTCCTTTCGGTGATACCACACATAGGGGTCCTCAGCTGAGACCTTCTTACCCTGATTGTCGGTAAAATCAAATACAAAATTGTCAGTTGCCACAAAAGGTCCGGCCGGAGAATCGCTCAATGCTACACCCAGTACTCCGCGCCATTCTGGATCGTAAATATTTCCCTTGAAATAAAGAAGGTACTTCTTGTCTGATGGTCTGAAAACTACCGCAGGATTTACCACGATGAGGTTATCTGGTCCTGCAACTGTCCCAGGAGGTGATGGGTTCATGATTTCAATGTTGATAACACGAGTCCTGGGCGAGAGCAATGGCCGATTGAATCGGATAAACCGTCCGGCCATCAAATCCTCTATGGAATTAAATTCAATGACACCGATCTTTTGGTTCAATCTGGTACGGACCTGTTTGGACTGTTGGGCACCTTCAGTACCGGCAGGTAGACTTCCCGGGTCTTTGCTCGCCCCATAATAGAGATAATATTTCCCATTGAACTTTTTTATCAATGGATTATGAACTACCTGGGCATCCCACGCAGTTGAATCACCCTGATCTTTTCTTCCCTTCAGGAATATTTTCAGGCGATGAAAATTCCCATTCGGAGAATCCGATACAGCGCACCCAATTTTGGAGTAAAGCATCCAGCTATTGGCAAAAGAAGGAATTTCCGGGCCCGATTCCCAGGCAGAAAAGAATAAATAATACTTGCCTTTAATCTGAATAGGACTGCCGCACCAAACAAAACTGTCCGGGATCTGGAAAACGGATGACCCACTGACTCGTAATCTTCCATTTTCGTTCACAACAGAAATATCGACGGGCTGAGCCTGGTAAACAGTTTTTGGTTTTTTATCAGTTGTTCCAATCTGAAATATAGCCAGGAAACCTAATATGAATAATATCGTCTTCATGGTAAGTGCTTATGATTTTTTTGAAGGAATGAATTTCAAATTTCAACCCTTTTTAATGAATCCGCCCCGGCTCTCTCCTGTTTTTCCCGGGATTGTTTGTTAAATCATCACCAAGGTCTTCCCTGGCGTCATCGGCAAGTTTTTTGAGCTCGGCAACGATTTTGGGATAAAACGCCTTGACGTCGTATTGTTCACCCGGATCGCGGCGGAGGTCATACAATCCCTCCTCAAACGGGAAATTTTCATTGGTCGCTCCCGGAAATCCGTCTTTCCCGGGTTCAAATCCGTGATAAGTCCTGCCGGGATGAGCAAAAACCAACTTCCAGTTTCCCTTACGGATGCCCTCCAGACTGTTTTTCCTGTAATAATAGAGGAAGGTCTCACGCGGATTGGCGTTCATATCACCCAGCATCAAAGGCAGGATGTTGACCCCATCGATTTTTTTCTTTGGAAGATCTGAGTTGGTTATGGTAGCAAATGTTGGAAGCAGGTCAATCGTGGAGGCAAGTTTGTTGCAGATGGCTCCTTCGGGAATATGGCCCGGCCATTTCATGATGCAAGGCTCACGCTGTCCCCCTTCAAAACTGGCGCCCTTGCCTTCGCGCAAACCACCCGCTGAACCTGCATGGTTGCCAAAATTGAGCCAGGGACCATTGTCGGCCGTGAATACGATGAGGGTGTTTTTTGTCAGACCGTTCTGATCCAATGCCTTCATGATTTCGCCCACCGACCAGTCGATTTCCATGATCACATCGCCAAACAGTCCCTGCTGGCTCTTTCCCTTGAACTTGGCGGATACTGCCAGCGGTACGTGGCACATCGAATGGGCCAAATAGAGGAAGAACGGATCCTTCTTGTTTTGGTTGATGAACCGGACGGCTCTTTCTGTGTACATGGTAGTCAGTTCCGACTGATCATCGATTGTTTTCAACTCCCTGATTTTCTCATTCCCCTCGATCAATGGCAATGGAGGATAGCCATATTTTCTGCCTTTGCTCTCCGGGGTTATTGGTGTACCATCATAGTTAACAGGCCACATATCATTGGAATAGGGAAGTCCCAGGTATTCATCGAATCCCTGTTGCAACGGCAGGAACTCCTTGAGATGCCCAAGATGCCATTTGCCGATGGCGGCTGTTTTGTAGTGCTGTTGCTTAAGTATTTCCGCGATGGTCTCCTCATCGGGATTCAGTCCGATCTTTGCCTCCGGGTTCAGTGCCCCCGAGATGCCCACCCTGTTGGGATAGCAGCCGGTCATAATCCCGGCGCGCGAGGCGCTGCAGACGGCTTGGGCAGAGACAAAATTAGTGAACCGGATTCCCTGGGAGGCCATTTTATCCAGATTAGGGGTTGTATAGCCTGTGGCTCCGTAGCATCCAAGATCTCCGTAACCCATGTCGTCGATGAAAACGACAATGATGTTGGGCAGTTTAGGCTTGGGTGCACCAATCGAAGGTAAGAAGGAAGCAGCAGCGGCAATGGCTGCGGAGTAACGCAATATGGAATTCATGTTTAGAAATTTGGTTGTATTTGACTTTGAAGAGCTGGATTTACTGTTTGTTAAAGTTATAAAAAAGCGAATGTTTTGAAGACAACCTTCACGTTTCAGATTTTAATAATTTCTGACCGTTTCAATCATCATTTTCAGATTCCCTGAAGGTGTCTCGGCAGGAATGGCACATCCGGCATTGACAATTAACCTGGGGGAATCTTTGTAATTAGAAAGAAGTTCAAGTGTTTTATCCCTAACCAATGCAGGGGATCCCATGCAAAGAACCCCGCTTGGATCAATATTGCCAATAAATGTTCTGCTGCTTGAAAACTTGTTATGAATTTTTAATATGTCGGTTTTATAATCCAGTTCAAAAGCATCTGACCCGGTGTCCATCATGTCATCCAGAATGGAATCAGTATTTCCGCAAATGTGCAGGGTATAAGCAATACCACATTCGCGGGCTACATCTGCGACTCTTTTCTCGTAGGGCATCGCGTATTTCCGGTACATTTCGGGCGAGATAAGTTCAGGTCCGGCCGGACTATCCCCATTGGAAACCATATCACAACCAGTCTGTGCCATCAGTCTGATAAACTGAGAAGTTATATCTGTACAGTAATCCAGCAAAATCTCTATGCGTTCGTCATCACCCATCATTAAATCGACCATCCAATTCTGAATGCCACGCATCATACTGGCTAGGGAAAAAGGCGACTGGTCACAGTTTCCCCGGATATAAATCTCATTTTTAAACTGTCCGGCAAGGATACGCACCGCTTCGAGCCAGACCTGGATATACCTGTAATCCTCAACCCTTACGGATTTCAAAGAACTTACATCTTCAAGATTAATCAGGTTTCCGGTATGTGTGCGAGCTGGACTATTGACAGGAAAATCAACAGGAACTCCCACGGCCCCGGCTAGTGTAACTGTATCTATATCGACAAGGATGCCGTCATACTGATATCTTTCTACAGCCAGCATGAAACTCTCCGCAATCAAACGAGGATCTTTTCGGTACTGCTCCATGGTAATGCCGTATTCTTTTGCAGCCATAAGAAAATTGTGCAGCATCACAGGAACTTTGTCCGGTTTCTTGCCATTCAAGGCAGCAGTAATTCGTTCGTATCCGTTCATATTTTGGCTTTTAATGTTCAACAAAGCACTTCCTTTTCAATTTCTTCGAGTGTCTTGCCTTTGGTTTCAACAATGTATTTTTTTAAATAAATAAAACCGATGAAAGTTACTACCGCAAGAAAAAGGAAAGCATAGCTCAATCCCATCTGTTGGGCGGCTTGTGTCATTCCAAACAAGCCTATGACAACAGGAAAAAGAAAATTCAGCAATGCGCTGACCACCCAGTTGGCAAAAGACCCGACTGACGCTCCCCGGGCTCTGATGATGTTTGGGAACATCTCCGATAACAGAACCCAAACTACAGCTCCCTGAGACGAAGCAAAGAAAGCAATATAAGCAACCAGCAACAGTACAAGCCAAAATCCGCCTATGTTACCTGAAAGTAAGCCATACCCAAACAAGCCAAGAACCACAAACATTCCCATTTGTCCAAACAACAAGATTTTCTTCCGTCCAACCTTGTCAATAATAGCCATGGCTATGACCGTGAAAATAAGGTTTGTAACTCCAAGTATCACACTCTGAGCCACCGAACTGTCGCTCGAAAATCCGGCAATGCTGAATATTTGTGATGAATAATAGAAAACTACTCCTATTCCTGTCAACTGATTGAAAATGCCAACAAAGATTCCGATGAAGATTATTTTCCGGAATGGCTTTTTAAAGAGGTTTATTCTTTTCCCAATCTTCTCCGTGTTAATAGATTCCTGTATTTCGAGAATCGTCTTTTGCGGATCAATCTCATGGGATGAAAGGTCTTCCAGATTATTCCTTGCTTCCTCCAACCTTCCTCTTTTAACCAACCAGCGCGGACTATCCCTGATCACCAATAACATAACAAAAAATACTACGGAAGGAATTGCCCCACTGAAAAGCATCCAACGCCAATTGTGCTCACCGGTATTCAGCAATAGATAGTTGGAAATTAGTGACATCAAAATACCCACAACTATAGCCAGTTGAAAGGTGGCAGCCAGTAAGCCCCTGTGTTTGGGTGGGGAAATTTCTGCGATATAGGTGGTACAAATAATGGATGAAGCCCCAATAGCCAGGCCTCCAATGAACCTTGAAAGAATGAAAACACTGATATTTTCGGCAAGTGCGCATCCTACAGAAGAAACAAAAAACATGACTGCCAGAAATTGCAGCATCCTTTTTGCACCATATTTATCCCCGGTTTTTCCTATCATCAATGTGCCCAGAATACATCCTACCAAAGCTGAGCTCACAGTCCATCCCTGCATTTGGGGCGTAAGATGGAAATACTTTACCAGGTCAAGCATGGCACCGTTAATGATGACCGTATCATAACCAAACAACAGACCACCCAATGCTGCGGCCAATGTACAGGATAAAAGAACTTTATTCATCTATTGGTTTGTATTAAGTTGACCCGGTTTTGCTGAGATTCCCGAATGTCCAAATTTCGGATGGTTGATACCATAATTGATGGATTCTTTTTGAATAACGAGTTTCCCGTCTTTCACCCATTTATCTCCGCGAATACTAAGATGCTTCACCATTTTTTCCCTCCATTCCCGCAGAATTTTATCCTGTTTCTTTGAAGAAGCCAGATCTGTAAGTTCCCCGGGATCTTTTTTCAGGTTGAACAATTGTTCCTGACCAGTCAGCGTGAACCAGATATATTTGAATTTCCCGTCAGTCAGGGCCGTCCAGGCATTGTCCTTTTCATAGATCTGTGAATGTTCCAGATCCAGCACCGGACGCCATTTTTTGCCTTTCAAAATATCCAGCATGCTCACCCCATCCATGACTGTTGGCTTGGGAATTCCTGCAGCATCCAGAAATGTAGGAAGAACATCGCGTAGTTCTACCAGTTCGGTTCTGGTTTGACCTCTTTTGGCTTTTAGTCCCATGCTTTCCGGCCATCGGATTATCATCGGTATCCGGGCCGATCCTTCATACGCCCTGCATTTGCGCCACAAATAATGGTCGCCCATCATGTCGCCATGATCAGCGGTATAAAGAATGAGTGTATTTTCAAGTTCCCCCCGGTCTTTTAGCGCCTGCACAACCCTTCCAAGTTGTTCATCCACATACGAAATACTTGCATAGTAGGAACGACGTGATTCTATAATTTCAGGAGTCGGGAAAACACCGTGGGAGGCATTGTTGTCGGTGGCAAAGGATCCATCGGTAACGCCATACTTCTTTTCTGCCCATTCACCAATATAGGGGAGCGGAATCTTGATGTCCTTGTAAAGTTTGTACCATCGTTCAGGCGGGTCATAGGGAGAATGAGGCCTCTGAAAGGAAACCTTGAGTAGCCAGGGGGCATCATCCTTATAGGTTTTGAGGAAATTAACGGCACGATCTGCAGTCCAGTAGGTAGGATGAAGATATTCCTCAAACGGGAAGATACCACCCCTTCGATCGTTCGCACCAAGTCCCGAAGCGGTTATATCCTTACCGGGTGCATTTTTCTCAAACCAGAGGGTATAGTCGCATTTCTCGTGTCCCTCTATTTTGGAATACCATCCTTCTTCCAACTCAACCGTCTGATAACCATGTGTATTTCGCATGGGAGTAAAGTGGTTTTTTCCCACGGCATGGGTTCTGTATCCGGCAGCAGTAAACATGGCCGGACCTTCGTAGGGATAATCAGCAATGGGATTGTACCCAAGCTGACCACTCTGCCATGGACTCATACCTGTCAGCAGGCTTGTACGTGCCGGCAAACAGGACGGTACGGAGCTATAGGCCTTAACAAAAAGAACTCCCTCATGGGCAAGAGCGTCCATGTTGGGAGTTATGACATACTCAGCCCCGGCAACACCCATGCAATCGCCACGATGCTGGTCACTCATCAGGAAAAGAACATTCATCCTCTTCCCGTTTTTGGCAACCTGTTGTCCATAGGCAGATAGAGAAAGCAGGCCGGCACTCAATAAACCGATGCTGCTTACCAGGAAGCTCCCGTTTGTCAATATTGAATTCTTATAGTTCATTTTGCAATTGCTTTATTGACTGATTCATACTTTTCTTTCAGATGCTTAAGTTCTGTCTCAAGCCTGTTTCTCTCTTGTAAATAATGAGGACTGAGGTAAAGATTTTTCAATTCACCGGGATCCGTTTTTAAATCATACAACTCTTCAAATGTTTTGTCCTTACCATCTAAAAATCTGATTAATTTGAAATCCTTTGTGCGAATTCCCTCCTGTTCAGGAACTTCGTACTGGTCATAATAATGGTAATAAATCCCATCCCGCCATTTATTTGGGCTTTCCCCATTCAGCAATGGTATGATACTCATCCCCTGCAGTTCAGGCTGAACCCCGCAATCGGCGTAATCAACAAATGTCGGAGCAAAATCAAGAATGGAAACCAAATCCGAATTAACCATTCCAGCTTTTATATGACCCGGATATCTCACGATCAGAGGTAGCCTCATGGATTCTTCATACATCCACATTTTATTGAAAAGTCCATGCTCACCAATGAAGAAACCGTTGTCCGAAGTATAGACAACAATTGTATTTTTGGCTAAGCCAGATTGGTCCAGATAATCCAGCAATCGGGCGACATTGTCATCCAATGATGCCACAAGTCTCAGGTACCCTTTGAAAAAGTTCTGGTAGGCCCAGTTTTTGTACTGGTCAGGAGTCATCGCCGGAGGAATTTTTTCTGTAAAATGGTCCGGATAGATGTGGTCCAAACGCGAAAAGCCTGCATTTCCAGTCGACAATTGTTCATTTTTACCCTCATAGGTATCTCCAAAAGTTGAAGGTAACGGCAAATCCTTGTCTGCATACAATCCGGAATACTTTGGGGGATACTGGTGCGGAGTATGGGGCGCCTTGTGGTGAACCATCAGGAAGAAAGGTTTTTGGGGATCCGTTTTTTTTAACCACTCAATCGATTGATCTGTAATCACATCCGTTATAAAACCTTTTTCAATTTTCCCCCCCGTGTTTCCGGATATCCAGGGTTGTCCCTTCTCTTTCATCGGACAGTCAAAGTATTTCCCCTGACCGGGGAGTACTTTATAGTAATCAAATCCCTGAGGCTCTGACTCCAGGTGCCATTTGCCAATAAGGGCCGTTTGATAACCTGATCTTTGCAGGATCATTGGGAAAGTTTTCTGCTTTTCATCCAGACGATCCCCAATCCGTAAAACACCATTTTGGGAATTGTACTTTCCGGTTATGAGAGCTGCGCGGCTTGGGGCGCACAATGAATTGACATTAAAACAATTGGTAAACCTCATCCCCTCCTTTGCCAGCCTGTCAATTCCCGGTGTTTGGATCAGCTTGCTCCCGTAACTGCTTATAGCTTGCAATCCATGATCATCCGCCATGATAAAGATGATATTGGGCTTGTTGGCCTGAGAGTGATTGTTTTTACCAAAGCAATTCCCTGCCACAATTGACATAACCGCAAAAGAGGTTAGGGACAATGAATAACCACACCTTCTGATTTTCGGGGACATCCTTTTAATTTAACAAGAGTCAACTACTTTTTCCCAAAGTAATTTATGCCTGTGATATCTAAATATGTAAGCTTTGGTTCCAGACGTGATTTAAAATCAATCCAATCCCTTTTCCCAGGATCTGTCCATGCAACTTCAGCCAATGCGATAATCCGCGGAAAAAGTTGCTGGTCCATTCGTGGGGCAGTCCGGTCGAGATGCGACCAGAAGTTAGCCTGAACACCAAGAATCTTTTGGGTTTTATCGCCAGACATCCCTGCAGGTATCGGTTCATAGGAATAGACCCTTTCTGTTGAGATTTTTTCGTAGGTATAATCAAAATAGCAATGGGAGGTTGGAGTCATGACGATGTCATTTTCAATAAGAGGAATCTTTTGTACAACCGATTTGTCCCAGGCTCTCCAATACATGACAGTGGCGCTGCTGCTTAATCCGCCATCCATAATTTCGTCCCAGCCGATCAGTTTTTTACCCTTGCTGTTCACGTATTTTTCGATTCTTTTTACAAACCAACTTTGCAATTCATTCTCATCCTTCAGTCCGTTATCCTTGATTCTGGCCTGGCATTTCGGACAGGCTTTCCAATACATTTTTGGCGCTTCATCTCCCCCAATATGGATATAGGCAGATGGGAAAAGCTCAGCTACCTCCTTCAGGACATTCTCCAGAAATTCAAAGGTTTTCTCATTCCCGGCACAAAATACTTCGTTGTGTACTCCCGCGCCCTTTGTCCATGGATGGATTTTGAGGGTGTCTCCGGTGCAGGAGAGTTGTGGGAAAGCCGCAAATACCTCTGTGGTATGTCCTGGCATTTCAATTTCAGGAACGATTTCGATATTTCTTTGTGCGGCAAATTCAACGAGTTCCCTGATATCATCCTGGGAATAAAATCCCTCATTCTCTTTGGGTTCCCTGAATGATTCATGAAATTTTGAACAGATTGAAGTCAGTTCTGGATATTTTTTAATTTCGAGCCTCCATCCCTGGTCATCGGTAAGGTGCATGTGCAATACGTTCATTTTGAAATAGGACATTGCCTCCAGGTATTTCTTTACCTGCTCTTTCGGGATAAAGGTTCGGCTGCAATCGAGCATCAGTCCGCGCCATTTGAACCGGGGGTTGTCTTCTATACTAACGCAGGGGATTTCCCAGGCAACCCCTTTTACAGTGGCTGACCTGTTGATTTGATTCGGCAACAGCTGCCTAATTGTTTGAATACCCCAGAAGATTCCTTTTTCAGTGAAGGCTGTCAGTGATACTTTTTCGGGAGTGATTTTCAACTGGTAACCTTCCTCTCCAAGCCTCTTCAGCGTATTGTCAAGTTTGAATTCAATGAGATCCTTGTTGGCGCGCTTGGAAGATATAGACAGGTCATAGCCAAGAGCGGGTTCAAAATATCCCTTCAATTGTTTCGCTTTTTTAAGTAATCCATCGGGTGCAAACAGGGAAGTCTTTGGATTTAGCGTGAATACACCGCGGGATTGTTCTGCCATTCGAGGTTTGGGAATAATTAGGATGGGATTTTGCCCAATAACATTCAACGCATTCAGGGTAGCGCCAAGAAATATTAGAACTAGAAGTAGCTGATGTTTCATCCTTTGAATATTTTGATTTTAAAATCTTAGAAAGAGATCAATGGGGAGAACAAATCAAATAGTCAGTTGAGAGAGAATTAGGGATACCCCAAAAGGTACCCCTAATAAATCTATGAAAAAAAACGACTCTCTTACCAACCCGGATTCTGGGTCAGTTTTGGATTCATGGTTATCTCATTGGTCGGAATGCAATCAAGGTAATCTCTTCCTTCCAAAAATTGATAGCCATTCGGAATTACCGTTTTATATGGGTCGACCAGTGAATTCGCATCTGTCAGTACTGCAAGCGAAGCGGCATATTCCGATTTCAGGTACGGAAATCCATGAGGGCGTTTGGTTTTGAAAAGGGCATGACCTCTCCAGCGTTTCCAATCGTCATAACGGAATCCCTCGCAAGCCAGCTCTACGGCTCTTTCCCTGCGGATCTCCTGCAATTCATCTGTCAGGGCATAGCCAAAATCGGCATAGCTGGTGCGATCCGGATCAGAAACAACCTTGAAATCAGGCATGCCTGCCCTTTTGCGGAGCAAATTCAGGGATGCAGCGTAATTCACGGGTTGTCCAAGTTCAGCTTGGGCTTCGGCATAGTTTAACAATGCTTCCGCATAACGGAAAACGATAGAAGCTGTTTCACAAGCTGTACTAAACCCTTGTGCACCTCCGGCAGTAGGATCCTTAGGATCTGCTCCTTTTTTCATTTGAAATCCTGTATGGTTCTTCGCTTCTCCAGATTTATCCAGATTGGGTTTCACAAAAAGCACCTTACCTCCAGAGTTGTCCCACATAACTTGTCCCGGAGTCCAGATAACCTGGGCAAGCCTTGGATCACAATCCGTTGCAATTTTGCTCAGGAAAGGCGTGCCGGGAGAAGTCTTTGCAAGCGTATTATAGTCATAGGGATTTCCATCCTTCCCAAGGTAGTTTTTGACCATCTCCATGGTGATGCTAACCTGAGAAGTATTTTGGGTGACATACTGCTGGAAGTTATGGGAAAAAGTAGTTTGGGTTTTGTCAAATTTACACCACAACACGGCTTCGGTGAATGAAGCAAGATTGGTTTGCGAAAATATCGCGTTGTAGTCCGTGGTTGGATTTCCCGTGTTATAAATTCCCACTTTATATTTACCGGGAGTCATCAATTCGGTTGCAGCCTGGACTGCAGCCTGAAAATACTTGGATGGAGAAGCACCGGCTGTACCAAATGGAGTTCCGGCATGATATTTCTGCCAGCTTCCTTCGAACAGGGCTACCCTTGACTTATAGATCAAAGCGGCCTCTTTGCTTAACCTGTTGCTTCCACCATCTGCATCTTTCAGGTATTTAAGTTGTTCAACAGCCTTGTCAAGATGCCAGAGAATGGAGTCCACAACCTGTGTCCTTGGCGTGCGGGCATTGTAAAGTTCCGGAGAATCCATCTGCATGGAGTTGGTATACCATGGAACATCACCAAAAGCCCTGACAAGATCAAAATAGAACATCGCCTTAAAAAAGTGTGCCTCCCCAACAAAATGGGAGATGTTCTCCGGCTTTTCAATTACCTTCCCGTAATTCTCAAAGAAAATGTTTACGGAACGAACATTGGACCAACTCCATCCATTACCAGACTGCGACACACTTCTGGTTCCATTCATTTGTGTTACAGGAGTCTGAATGATCTGGTGATCTGAACCCCTGAAGGCGTCCCAACCCATAGCACCTGTATATCCCGAAGAAATATTTTTATGATTCGGGAAATTGACATAAAATTGAAGGGTATAGTTGGCAAGATCCTTTGCCGTGTGCCAGTACTGATCAGTTGAAATCTGATCCAGTGGCTCCCTGTCCAGAAAATTGCTGCATGAAATCAGTAGGGAAATCAATCCCATATATAATATTGTCTTTTTCATGTTTTTCAAGTTTTTAGAATTTAACGTTCATACCTACAGTAAATGCTGCCTGAGAAAAATAGGACTTGCCATTTCCCCTGACGCCAATATTTGCTGTTTCAGGATCGAAGTGCTCTGGCATCTTGGTAATTGTCCACAAATTTTCCCCGGTTACGTACAGGTAAAGATTTTGCAGCTTAACCAGATGTAGTAATTTTTCGGGCAGATTGTATCCCAACTGCATGGTTTTCAAACGTGCATAGGCACCATTCTGCAAATAACGGGTTTGGGTCAGCTGGTTCTTTGCATTCATGTTGGCATCCACATAAGGACGTGGCCAATAACTATCTGTATTAATACCCAATCCTTTGTAAGTATCAGATGCTGCGTCACGGTAATAATCCAGATGTCCGGGGAATATTGAACCCTGAACCGATGTGCTAAAGCCCCAGAACATGTTTCCGCTCAACATCAGGTCGCGTTTGGCTACTCCCTGCCAGAACATGGAAAAGTCAAACCCTTTCCAGTTGGCAGTAATTGTCAATCCATACTGATACCTTGGAGTTGAGTTTCCGATTACTTTCTTGTCCCCAGGATTATTAAGTGTATTGTCTCCGTATGTGATCAGGCCATCGCCATTTAAATCCGTATACATAACATCACCTGTTTTCCAAACCTGTCCGGAAACAACCTTCTGAATTCCTTTCGTGTTAATATTATCCGCGTCAGCCTGTGTCTTGATCAATCCGGTTGAGACGAGCCCCCAGATTTCACCGATGGTTTGACCAGAGTAGGATGTGGTCAGAATGTTGGTTGGATTGTTGTAATTGGTCACTTTTGAAAGATAATCAAACATCATGGCAGTGACAGAATAGCCAAAATCTTTTCCTATTTTGTCTCGCCAGGTGAGCGATGTTTCCCAGCCATTGGTTTTAGTCTCCATGTTGTTTGCCTTGGGTAATGTGGCAACTCCAATTACGGCAGGAAGTGCATTGGCAGGTCCTAATTGATTGTAGGTATCACGCTGGTAAATATCTCCTGTAAAGGTTAGCTTATTTTGAAATACTCCCAGATCAATACCCAGGTCTTTGGTGCTAGAAGTTTCCCACGTTACATCCTGATTGACAAGATTTGGTGCCGTAGTATACCCGGGCCTCGTCCCGTTCAGCAACCAGGCAAGGTTGGCATTCACTCCCATCAAAGGAAGATCCTGATAAGGTGTGGCTGTCAGTTGATTGCCCAATGAGCCCCAGGAAGACCTGATTTTCAGCAGATTAATTTTTGATTTTAAATCTTCAAAGAATTTCTCGTTGGAGGCATTCCAACCCAAGGAAATGGAAGGAAAGAAACCCCATCTTTTATCTTTGGCAAATTTGTAGGTACCGTCGTATCTGGCATTTGTTTCAACCAGGTATTTTTCCTTGAAGTTGTAATTGATCCTGGTGAAAAAACCCTGCGTAGCGTATTGTGACAGATTGTCGGTAGCATCAACCAAACCGGTGGATGTATTCATGGCAGGAACGTCCTGAGAAACCATGTCATTTTTTTTGGCCCACAAGTAAGAGTCTTTGGATTTTTCCTGTTGGTATCCACCCATAATTGAAAAATGGTGGATGTCATTCAGGTCGAATTTATAGGTGGTGTAGGCATTCAGAGTACTGTAAAAATAGATCTCCTGAGATTTTTTCACGATCGAAGGTGAAGTACTTCCTGAAATGAGGGGAGTACCATCCACTTTATCCTCGTATACCGTAAAATTGTTGGAAGTAAATTCAGTACTTGTAAATCGGAAAGAATAGTCTGCATCAATCGTCCACCCTTTCATAGGAGTAATTTGCGTCGTAAAACGGTTGACGAAATCATTGGTTGAAGTATTCTCATTCCCCGCATCACGAGTCCATGGGATTTTGGACTGAATGGAAAGAACTCCGTTCGGTGAATACATATACTGGGATGGGAATGTCCTTGCCACCTGGTGGAACAACAGGTCGTAATCTCCCTGGTTGTCATATGCCGGAGTGTTTCTCTGTGTATTGTAGTAGCGGGTATTGGATGAAAACTTGAACCATTTGGTCAGGTTGGCATCAAACTTTGCTACGGTGTTGTATCGGCGGTAATTATCTTTTCCTACCTGAAGGATACCACCATCATACATCTGACCGGCAGACGCATAATAGGACACTGTCTTCGAACCTCCGCTAACTGTCAGGTTTTCCTGATTCCTGGTTCCATTTCCATAAAAAACATCGAACCAATCGTAATTCGCATTGCTTTCAAATGTATTGGCCCAGAGGGTCGCATTGGCTGCAGATGGAACAGTTTCAGGTGTATTTACCGGATCTGCCTGATATTTAATAATCCTGTCAATTGTTGCATTGGTATACATCGGCGTAATTCCTGAGTTGATACAAGCCTCATTTAAAGCAAGGGCGGTAGTGTAGGAATCTGCCAGGTGAGGCATTCGGATTGGTTTGATACTTGAAACGGATGAAGAAAATTCAATGCTCAGTTTCCCATCGTTTTTACCGGATTTTGTTGTAATCAGGACTACACCATAAGGCGCCTGAGCTCCATAAATCGCAGAAGCAGCAGCATCCTTTAGTACAGACATTGATTCAATATCGTTCGGATTTAAGCCGTTCATGGATCCCGGCACACCATCAATTAAAATCAACGGCGTTCCCTGACCACGAATCTGAAGGCTGAGCGCCGCACCCGGTTCAAAACCATAGGATCCTGTATTGAAATTCACCCCTGCTACTTTCCCCTCCAGCGCCTGTGAGACGGTGGCCGTAGACCTGTTAACCAAAGCATCCCCTTTCACAACAGAAACGGCGCCTGTCATGTTCACTTTTTTCTGGGTTCCGTAACCAACGGCCACAACTTCTTCCAGGCCAATTGATTCATCCATAAGTATAACATTCATAGTCGCTTTACTACCGACAGGAATCTCTTGCACCTTCATGCCGACAAACGAAAATTTCATCACTGCACCTGCCGAAACATTGGATAGGCTGTAGTTACCATTGGAATCGGTGATCATCCCAACGGTGGTTCCTTTGACTATTACTGTGACACCTGGGAGCGGGGATCCTGTAGCATCTGTCACCTTCCCTGAAATCTGCTTTTGCTGTTCGGCATTTTCACTCTCAGGAGTCAGTACAATATGACGGTCACGTACTACAATATTGATTTTTTCATTGCTGAAAAGCCGTGCGAGAATCTCATCTATTTTCTCGTTTTCGACAGTAATATCAACTTTCCGCTGCACATCAACGATGTCGCTGTTGTACAAAAAATAGAATTCGCTCTGCTTTTCAATCTGCTGGAGAACTTCCTTTACGGTGGCATTTTTCATGTCCAGCGAAAGCTTCGTGTTTTGTGCGTAGCTGCTCACCGCGAACGACTGGAACGCACTCAAGAGAATAATTAGAAGGGAATTTCGCATGGCTAGTAGTAATTTGTTGTGCTTCAGATATAACAAGCACAATTGATTCACAATTTTTTTCATAAATTTGAACTGTTTAATTTGTAACAAGAATTAATCTGCCTTTAATCGGGTAACCGGAAAGGGAGTGTTCGAGCACTTCCTTTCTTCGTTTTTAGTTGTTTGGTCAATTTTTCATCATAGGCGTACTGAAATTTTTTAGTTTTTCCTTGAGAATATTACTTTCGATTTAGTCTGTTCCTGTGTAATGTTATCAACCGTTGCCGGAATATATTGGATATCAATAGGGGAGGAAATCCTGAGTAATTCAAGAACCTGATGCAAGGATTCATTGTCGAAGGTAGTCGTGATCCTGTACTTCATAATTTTGGGATCATCTATCACAACCTCTACTCCATACCATCTTGATAACTGGATCGCGACTTCCTGCATCGGAGTCTCATCAAATACCAGTTTGCCATCGTGCCAGGCAATGTACTTCTCTATTTTTTCGTTGGTGATATTTGTCTGATTATCTGACCTATCAATAACTGCGCGATCGCCGGGTTTCATTATCTTTTCAATTACTTTATCCGCTCCTCCGGTATTCAGACTGACTTTTCCCTCTTCGAGAACTACCTCAATTTTGTTCTCATCCGAGAAAGCCTTACAGTTGAATCTGGTACCGTATACCTTCACGCGGGCAGTGCCAGACTGGACAATAAACGGTGCATCCGGGTTCTTTTTTACATCGAAGAATGCCTCTCCTGTCAATGCAACATCTCGGGAGAAACTGTCAAAGGGCACTCTGAATTTCAAGGAACTTCCGGCATTCAGCCACACGCTGGATCCGTCAGGCAATACAATTTTGGATCGGATACCCGGAGGGCTGTTTATCTCCTGCATCGCGAAAGGCAAAGAGATGACGGGGGTTTTGGGCTGATTGTAAAGCCAGATTGTGGCAATCAATAAAGGAATAAAGAGTATGGCGGCAATGCGGGAAAGCGTAAGAATAAAAAGCGACGTGCTCTTGCGGTTTTGAATCCTTTTTGCAATTTGTGCATAGGCTATTTTACTGTCAACCGAATCAATTACTGTCACAATACGACCTGCTTCCGAAATCTGGTCGTCGATATTCTGATTTTTCCGCTCTTCAAGCAGACGGATAAAATCCTGTGATAAGTGTTGGTTTTTTTTCATCAGTCAAACGGATGTTATTATTCCGAATCTGCTACCAATACAATCAAGTCATGACAAACACGTATGCAGATCCAAAAAATATTAATAAAAATTTATATTGCGTTGAGATATAAGATATGAGCCATGAGACATGAGATATGAGACATGAGATATGAGACATGAGATATGAGACATGAGATATGAGACATGAGA
>CAIUUO010000104.1 GCA_903902325.1 uncultured Bacteroidia bacterium | reverse complement strand
TTGAACGAATTGTTGGAGAAATGCTGCACCTTCCTCTTTCTTCATGCCTGCAAGGACAGGCATCAATTGTTTCAGGAGAGACTCTTTGGAGAGAAAACTGAACGGGGCATTAAAGTAAATTTCAGGATCTGTCTGAGGGTATGTCTCCAGGTATTGAATTACTTCAGGATTATACTTCAAATTGAATTCGTATATTTTCTTATCCCAGGGAAACTGAATTCTCTTTATTTCTGTATCACTCTGAAAATTAAGTGATTGATTGAAATTCAGATGAATTGTTCCGGTTGCTCCTGAATGTTGAGGAATATAGGATGATACCGGGAAAGAGGAAATTGGCTTATCGATGTAATATTCAGAACCGTCAATCTTCACTAAAGGGATGCCGTAAATCTTTGGGAAGGCGGTATAAAGCAAGGAACAGCCAAGCTGGTTGAATCCAATTTTCACATCAAAACCGGATCGAACCATTAGTGCCCAACTCAGTAGGGTGCTTCCCGATTCATCAGCAGGAAAAACGGCATTTGAACAAGCTTTTACCAGCAAAAAATAACCCCACTCATTCAATCCCAGCCTATTGCGGTAGATCAAAAGTTGAGAGACCAGATGATTGCTGTTAGCTACCTGGAATTTTTTCCAATATTCAATAGCTATTTCTTTGCTGACCGGTTGATTGACAGGTGATGATAATAATTTATCGTAGGTAAAGGCAATAGTATTACCATAAAATTTAAAACTTTGCCTGGAGGGGTTTGCAGTTGTATATTCAGGTTTTCTGATTCTGGGAAGATTTGATATCCGGGTATTGTCGACGGGCTCATTCTTTTCAGCGGTAAAACAGGGTAAAAAGCGAGGATAATGGTAAGAAGTTTCTTCGAAATTAAATTGCGGGGCATTGTCAAATCTTTTGGATTTAGGTACGGGTAAACTAGGGATAACAGAAAATTTAACCCATTCTGATTCGAGGCCTTCCTCCAGTGGCTTGTCCTGTTCGCGTGAAAAGTGATGAAACCCTGATTGCAGATACGGGAGTGGCTTTTGGTTGTTAAGTAAGTACTCCCTGCTCTCATTCACCCAAATTTCCTTAAATTCCTTGATCGTCTGTCCGGAAACAGAGGATGAGAAACTTAAGAGAAACAAAGACAAAAACAGAAAACCTGATGAAATCGGACTTTTTATGATTTGTTTATATAGTCCGGGAGATAGATGTTTTCCAAACAATTTGTAATTATTTTAATTTTCTAAATATAGATCTAAAATACCGGAATTATTTCAATTTTCTGACAGTTTTATAGCTAAATTTGAGACAATAATATTAAAATGAGACTAATTATTAAATACATAAACGTAATGCTGATTGCCAGTGTTAAATTTTTTTGGGCGACACCTTACGCTTATCTGTTTCGGCTAAACAGGATTGAGACTTTGGTATTTATTGAACTGGGAGGAATCCTGGGATTTTTATTTTTTTATGCATTTTTCTCTTTTCTTCTGAAAGAGCTCAAGCTTATTTGGCCCCTAATTTATTATGTTACCCCAAGAATATTTAAAGTGAGATTTGAGCGGTGGAGGGATAGCAGAAGGTACCGCAGGCTTACTGCGAACAAATTTACAAGAAGGAACAAAATGATTGTTAACATAAGAAGGAAGTCGGGGATGTTGGGAATCATTATTTTAACCCCTATTCTTCTTTCCATTCCGATTGGGGCACTACTTGGAACCAAGTATTTTCATCACAGGCAAGATTTTATTCCTTTGATGGTGTTGTCAATTTTTGGTTGGGGAATTGTTTCCGTCCTGCTGTTTGGGATTTTTTTACATCATTGATTTCTTAGCGAACGAAGGATTTTTTTCCCCTTCGAAATCAAACCTGGTGTAAGATCTTCTTCCAGGATGGCATCAGTCACGCTTATCAGCTCAGCTTGAAGATCCGGTTCTTTCAGAACAATTTTGTGCAGTAGTTCAAGGGCATTGGCACGAACGGCAATAGCCTCGGAAGGAGAAAGAAGATTATACAAAACATCAATAAGCAATCCCATCTGATCTTCAGGAATCTCATGTCTGTTGATCATTCTGGTGTAATGACGTCTCAGCGAACTGCTTTTCAGTTTTGGAAGCCTGTCAATCAATTCAGGAATGTAGGGCTCCAGTTTTGCAGGATCTGCTTCAGATACATGATCTATCACCCAGGCAGCATGCCAGGCAATTTTGGGTTGATCACTGTACATCAAGGCGTATATTTGCGGGAAAAGCGATTCGTCCTGGAGAACCATTTCCTTCCAGAGGTAAATCTCAAAAGCGCCTAACTTTTCGAGCCTGTTCCTTAGATTCAGGCCGGAGTCACCCTTTTTTCCTGACTGATTGGAGAAAGTCATAAAAAGCAAGTTGTGCATTGATAGCAGGATTCTTGCCCTGCTTATTGATCTTATTGGTCAATTCGTTGTCCAGGACCCGGGCGGAAGTATTGTCCTTCCATTGGAGAGAAAAAAATCCGATCAGTTCTTTTTTCATATCAGGATCGTAGATGGGAGCAGTGACTTCCACCCTTCTGTCCAGGTTCCGTGACATCAGGTCTGCCGAGGAAATGTATACATTTTCTTTCCCTTCGCTATAAAAATAATAGATCCTGGAATGTTCAAGATAGCGGTCAATAACACCAATGGACCTTATAGAATAATTATCTTCCGGTGAACTGGCGATCACACAAAACATGCCCCTAACATTGAGGCGAACATCGACTCCGGCTTTGGCGGCTTCGTACAACCGCCCGATGATTTCAGGGTCTACCAGATTATTGCATTTAATGGAAATGGCGGCTTTTCTGCCATTTTTGGCGGCATTGATCTCCTGCCTGATCATAAGTATCATCTTGTATCTCATGGTAAATGGGGAGACCAGCAGATGTTGATACCTTCCTATTTTGTAATTTCTTTGAAAGAATTCAAATACTTTGCAAACTTCTTTCGTGATAACGGGATTTGCGGTCCACAACATCTGATCAGAAAAAACCTTGGCAGTGATTTCATTGAAATTTCCTGTTCCAATACAGGCATAATGAACCTGTTCCTTCTCTTCTTTCCTGGTGATCAGACAAAGTTTCGAGTGCACCTTCAATCCTGGAACGCCCAGAATTACCTTTATTCCCTCACGGGTCAGAATATTTCCCCACTGAATGTTTGCCTCTTCATTGAAACGGGCTCTTAGTTCCAGCACTACAGTTACTTTCTTCCCGTTTCTGGCCGCATTGATAAGGGCATGAATCACGTTTGAATTTTTTGCCACCCTGTAGGCAGTCATTTTGATCTCCGTAACTTTGGGATCAATGGAAGCTTCCCTCAGCAGATCGATAAAATTGTAAAATGATTGATAGGGGAAGTGAAGCAGAATATCTTTTTTTGCAATGGCAGTGAGATAAGGCACTCCTTGCCGGATATCGGGATTCGGAATGGGACTGATTGGGTTGTAATAAAGATTCTTATTACCAATCGACGGGAATCCCATGAAGTCCTTGAAATTGTGGATCCTTGAACCACCGATGATGACATCGTCGCGGTCGAATTTCAATTTTTTAAGCAGGAGTGAAAGAAAATTGGCAGGTATTTCCTTGTCGTGGACAAAACGCACTAATTCGCTGTTATCTCGTTTCTCCAGGCTTTTGGTTAATATTTTCACATAGCTTTCCGCCACATCATCATCCAGGTCGAGTTCAGCGTCACGTGTTACCTTAACGATATAGGAGTTGATCGTTTTGAAACTGAACATGTAGAAAATATCCTTCAATTCGTACCTGATCACATCCTCCAATAAGATAATGTGTCTTTTGTGGTCTTTGGAAGGTAAAATGACAAATCTTGGAAGTATGTCAGTTGGCACTTCGATCAGGGCATATTCCTCTTTCTTTGATTTAGCCATAACTACCGCGAGGTAGATGGCATCGTCGTTTAAGGTAGGAAGCGGCTGACTCTTTTTGATGATTACCGGCATGATGCGCGGACGAACTTCCTCCTTGAAAAACGCCGTAACGTAAGCCCCCTGTTCCTTGGTAAGCTGGCCTTCATTGATAATGTAGATGTCCTCTTTTGCCAGATCCTTCAGCAATTGATTGTAGATTTGCTCGAACCACTGACTCTGTGCCACCACGGTTTTTTCTATCATGTCGAGCACTTCTACAGGTTGTTCCCCTTCGGCAAGAATCAAATTGTCGATGGATGCCAATCTCCGCAGAATGGCAACCCTAATACGGAAAAACTCATCCAGGTTATTGGAATAGATGCCGAGGAATTTCAGCCTTTCAATTAAAGGAACCTCTTTTTTGGATGCCTCGTGCAGAAGTCGTTCGTTGAACGACAGCCAGCTAAGTTCCTTGTTGCGTATTTTTATATTCATCCGTATTTCGTCACTATTTTATCATTTTAAACCATTGTCTGATTCAAGGGAATATCTCAGCTGATCGAGCATGATCGGTACATCATCCGGATCGACACCTTGTTGAAGCAAATGCTCAAGATCTTCATGAAAAGCATCCATGAACTCCTGTTCTGACATCTCTGCATCGTTGATGCTCTGCTTGTAATAATCGAGTGCAATTTTTCTTTTTCCCAGGCACCATTGAACGTGCCCCATGTTCATCAGGTCAAATTTGTTGGGAGAATCCTCTACGAGTTTTCTGAAATACTGTTCAGACTGCTGCTTCTTGCCAAGCAGGAGCGAGCACCAACCAATTGGACGCCATATTTTTTTGTTTCCGGGCGAGAGATACTCGACTTTAAAATAGGATTTTAATGCCTCTTCATATTGTTTCAACTCCATCCTGCAATGTCCGACGGATATATGAACGCCCAAATTATCAGGTTCCAGGGCAATTACCTGCAGATAATATCCCAGCGCCAGATCCGGCTTTTTCAGATTCCTGTAACAGAGCGCTATCTTTTTCAGATTCCAGATACGGTTTTGGTCAAATAGATCGGCTTTCAGGTAGTAAGTGAGCGCCAACTCAAAGTCATCCAGTTTCTGAAAGCAAAACGCCAGCTTCTGCAACAATTCGGCTTCTTCAAAATCCTTCAGTAAGAGGGAATAAATATCGGCGGCTTCCCGGAAATAATTTTTTGCAAAGTAAAATTCCGCAATACTTCTCAGCAACTGATGCTCTTCGCGCAAAAGATCCTTGAAAACGAATTTATTGTGAAAGTCGAACGACCAGGAAAAAATATTTTCGAACCCTTCGCGTTGCGGATGAAGTTTGTAAAAACGGTATAGGTCGCGGACGTATTGTCCTGAAACAGCCTCTGCTTTTTTGCTTTGTGCAATGATGTCTTCTTCGCTTTCTGCCTCAATCAACTGGTCAAACTCTTCAGTCAAGGAGTCGAACATCATTTTTTTGTATTCTGCCGGGATAGTCTGCATGCTGAAGCTAAAGGAGTATTTGTCGGAATTGCATAATACAGGCGTTTTAAGGAGCAGGTCGAATAATTTCCTGTTATCCTGCTGATCTTCCTGGGAGGAACTTCTGATCAGTTGCGGGTGATTCGGGTAAAAAGGAACAAACCAGTTGGTCAGTTCGCTGAAAAACGGGAAACTCTTCAGATTGGAAAAAGAGGTCATGAATATGTCGGCCCCCTTCATCTGCATTTCGCTCAACTCCTCCATTTTGTCGAGGAAACCCGGTGAATCCTTGAACAAATCCTGCCATTCAGGATTTTTATCTTCATTCAGGGCATCACCGAGCATGGCTTCAAGGCTCAGCTTGTTCTGCAGATTGGGACTCAGCTTCATCATTTCGGGCAAAATCTCATCCTCCAGTTTTTTCTGGATCTTTTCTGTCTCTTTGGAGCCTATCAATTGAAGAATGATCTTTTCGAGGTGTTTCCTGAAGGCACTTTTCTCATTCAGCATGGCCAAACGCGCCGATATTGCCGGGAATAGGAATATTCTTCGGTCATAAAAATAAAGAATCAGCAATAGCCCTGTCAGCGCCCGCTGGTTTACTTCCTCATCATCAGATTCATAAGCTTCGAAGAGCAGCATGATTTTCTGTTCGTCAAAAAAGAGCAGCAATCCAAGCGTCAACGCAGTCACCATCAATGATTTTTCATGGTTGGGAACATGCGGGTTTCGGAGGAAATCCAGGCAGGAAGAGATCTCTTCCGAAGAAAGTTTATTTTTGAACCAATAATGGTAAATCAGGTTGATCAGTTTTTGGAAATGGTTCTCCTCTTCCAGTTCATTTTTATTTTCTGCAGATGGATCAGAAATCAGGGAACGCAATTCGTTCTCAAGATGAAATGATTCAAGTTGAGAGTAATATTCCTGAATATTTTCAATGTTTATGCGCGCAAAGCCGCGCTTCTTCTGATATTCGAGTGAAGTCGAAAACTTCATCTTCAGGCTGTGGGCACACTGATCGGCCAGTTCAAAAGTCGCCAACAGGAGATGGTGATATATTTTCTGTCTTTCGGGGTCTGTAATTCCCTCTACCGTATACTTCAGCATAAAACGGTAGTTTTGTTCCAGGTCGAACAACTGGTCGCCAAATTCGCCCAAACCATTGGCCGTAATCATCTTATCCAAAAGATCAAAGGCGGGTTTCAGCTTCCTCTCGGAAAGGAGCCGGCAAATCTTTTTATGGATGTTTTTTATCTCTGTCTCGTTCATAATACTCAGACCTGAATCTGCAATGTTAACCAAAACTACCTATAAAAAGTTCTTTTTGCAAAATTTTCGAGACGGGAGATATAGGGTTTATTGTTTTCCGAAGGATTCTCGTCCAATCAGTATTATTTTCTGCCTTACTGAAGCGCAGAGGGATCTGTAAACAGAATACCAGATTAGGCGGCGAGTTATGTAGCCACTTTTTTTTATCTTCGTGAAATTTTAATCCGAATCAAATGTTTTCAGGTATTGTAGAGGGGATGGGTACCGTAGTATCTATCGTCAAGGATCAGGAAAATGTTCATCTGACACTCAGTTGTGATTTCACTCAGGAGCTGAAAGTCGACCAGAGTCTGTCGCACAATGGCGTATGCCTCACGGTAGTCAGGAAAGAGGGAAACCTATATACGGTCACAGCCATCATGGAGACCTTGATCAAAACCAATCTCGGATTGCTGACTGTCGGAGAAAAAGTAAACCTGGAGAGAAGCATGCGGCTGGATGGCAGGCTGGACGGACATATTGTCCAGGGTCATGTCGATCAGACGGCCGTTTGCGAAGCGGTGATCGAGTCGGAGGGAAGCTGGTATTATACTTTCAAATACGTCTTCGACCTTGAGAAGGCCAGGCAGGGATACATGACTGTCGAAAAGGGTTCAGTCACTGTCAATGGGGTGAGCCTCACGGTAGTGAATTCGCAGAAAGATTCCTTCCAGGTAGCCATCATACCTTATACTTTCGAACACACCAATTTTCATGCGATCAAGCCGGGCAGCGTGATCAATCTCGAATTTGACATCATTGGGAAATATTTGAGCAGGCTGGCGGAGTACAAATGACGAGGGGACGACTGGGAAGAGTGGACGACTAGGACGACTAAAAAAGGACTGGGCGAGGGGGCGACGGGGAGACTTGGCGAGTGCAACTCCCTAATATGGCTCCCTGATGTTTCCTTTGAGTCCTTGGTGGTAAAATGAATGATTAAACCATCCCGGACTTTTTTGGTCTTTTTATGGTAAGCAACTCTCATTACGCGAGAAAAGTTCAAAATTTTACATACTTCTGATTACAAAAACCTTTATCCATGGGAAAAAATGTCCGCCAGAGATCTTCGCTCTTCTTGTCTTTTCTTTTTTTATCGGGAATCGTAGTTGCCAAGGAAACGCCTGAGATGAAGGCCGCCAGGATTCACCAGTCTGTACTGACAATTGATACACACTGTGATACACCGTTAAATCTGATGCGCAATGATTTTGACATTGCCAGAAGGAATGATCAGGCCGCAACGGGCACCAAATCAGATTTTCCCAGGATGAAGGAAGGTGGGCTGGATGCGCAGTTTTTTGCGGTTTTTGTTGCACAGGGACCGAGAACCCCGGAAGGCGATGCGATCGTGAAAAAAAAGGCCCTCGATATACTTGCCGCAATCAAAAAGAATGTGGAGGCAAACCCGACTGTTGCTTCTATAGCCTTGACACCAGATGATGCCTACTCTTTGAAGAAAGAGGGGAAACGTGCGATCTTCATGGGAGTCGAGAACGGATATGCCCTTGCCAACGATATCACCATGGTGAAGAAATATTACGACATGGGAATCAGGTATATCACCCTTTGCCACACCTCCAACAACGATATTTGTGACTCCTCCACCGACAAGAAAAAGGGCGCGGAATACCATGGTCTCTCCCCTTTCGGGAAAGAAGTTGTGGCTGAGATGAACAAAACCGGGATGATGATTGATGTTTCCCATATCTCTGATGAGTCTTTCCTGGATGTGATCCGTTTGAGCAAAACGCCGATTATTGCCAGCCATTCCTGTGCCAAAGCGATATGCGACAATCCCCGGAACCTGAATGACGATTGCCTGAAGGCGCTTGCCAAAAATGGCGGCGTTATCCAGATGTGCTTTCTCTCCGATTATGTGAAAAAGCCAGATCCCAATCCGAAAAGAGATTCTGCACTCGCGGTGGTGAGGAAAAAATATAATGATTTTCAGGATCTGTCGGATGATAAATCCAGGGAAGCTTACAAGGAATACCGCGAAGTGGGTAAGAAATACCCGAACAAACTAGCCACAGTTCAGGACATGGTCGATCATATTGACCATATCGTCAAGGTGATCGGGATTGATTATGTAGGTATTGGAACTGATTTTGACGGCGGTGGCGACTTGTCAGGTTGCAGGGATGTCAGCCAGATGGGCAATGTGACCCTCGAATTGGTGAAAAGGGGTTATTCTGAAAAAGATATCAGGAAGATCTGGGGAGGAAATTTCATGCGGGTCTTCCGTGAAGTACAGAAATTGGCAGCGAAGTAGGAAGTCAATTATCTCTTGTCAGCCATCAGCCAGTATCCACCATCAGGTTCAGCTGTCAACAATTTTTTAAGCGTCTTTTCAGCCTCACCTCTGGTTTGGTAAGATTCTACAGATACCCTGAAAAAACTTCTGCCCATGTTGGAGACCTGTGCAGGGTATCCTTGTTTGATCAAATCCTGCGCCAGTTTGTCGGCATTTTCCCTGATTTTAAAGCAACCACCAACGACGTGGTACCTGCCTTTTGACGGTTCATTCACAACAGTCTGTGCAATTGATTTTTCGGGCTGAGAATTTTTTGGTGTTACCTCATGGGTTGCACCTGATTCAGATACGAGGGTCTCAGCGATGATACTCTCGTGATTCACCTTAGCTGGAACAATCTTTCCCGTTTCAACGATCAACTTTGGTTCAGACATATGAACATCCTGTGTGTCTTCTTTCTCGGAAGCTTTGGCTTCGGGTTTGATACTGACCGGAGCGTCAGTGATCGTAAGAGAGGCGGTATTCGGGGTTTGCTGGTTTTCCAGATGTTTGAAATTGAGCAATTTACTTACGGGAAGAAAATACAGCAAAGCAATAACAGGTATCGCAATCAGGAGATATTTTACGGCCTCGCGGTTCACTGCAGGCCTTCGGTTCCGTTGAGGCTCAGGTGCCTTGTCCCTAAAAACAGGTTTGACCGGTTGATGGTACTTACTAACAAGTTCAGGGAAATGAAATGCATCCAGACCGAAGGCATCCGTCCTGACAATTTGATAATTTCCGGCCTCAAACAAAAGATGTTCGTTCTGGTCGTAGCGGAGAGTTCCGATTAGTTCAAATTCAACAGTTTCGCCATTCTCAAGCTTAAAGAGATATTCAGAAACATATTCAGAGACGATTTTCCTGGCTTCCAGATATCCAACGCCTTCGTGTTCGGAAACATAATTAACAAGCAAGCCATCATTTTTTTTCAATTTCCCGCTAAAAATAATCTCTTTTGCAGGAGGAGCGAATTGATTGCTCTGCCCTTCATACCGGGCTGACTGGTAGTTGACAATAAACCCTCCGAGATCTGGGATGATCACGCAATCGTTGGTTTTCAACAATTCTGAAATGTAAACTGAAAGGTTCATGCTTGAATAATTGGGTCTCAAATATAAGAATAAAACACAGATTTAGTACTTTTGTTTACTTTGGCAGATTAAATTTTAAGAAAGCACAAGATGAAGCAAAAAATATTGGTAACGGGTGGTACGGGGTACATTGGTTCACATACGGTTGTGGAGTTGCAGAAAGCAGGTTTTAATGTGATTATCATCGATGATCTCAGCAATTCTTCAGAGGCTGTGGTTGGTCAGATTGAACAAATTACCGGAATTCGACCCGAATTTCATTGTTTGAATATGCTGGATGCCGGTTTGCTGGATGATTTTTTTGCGAAATCCAAAGGGATTGATGCCGTTATTCACTTCGCTGCGTTCAAAGCCGTAGGAGAATCTGTCGAAAAGCCTTTGGCTTATTATCGGAATAACCTGATCTCGCTTGTCAACCTGTTCGAATGCATGGAGAAATACAAGTCCGATTATCTTGTTTTCTCTTCTTCCTGTACAGTATATGGTCAACCTGACCAACTTCCGGTTACGGAGAATACACCCCGGAAAGCGGCTGAATCACCCTATGGAAACACAAAGATTGTCTGTGAGGACATCATCCGCGATTTCACGAGGGCCAATAAGCAAATACAAACCATTGCCCTCAGGTATTTCAATCCGATTGGGGCTCATCCTTCCGCTCTGATAGGCGAACTTCCAAACGGTGTGCCCGGCAATCTGGTGCCATTTGTGACCCAGACCGCTGCCGGACTGCGGGAGCAACTTTCTGTTTTCGGTAATGACTACAATACTCCCGATGGCAGTTGTATCAGGGATTACATCAATGTGGTTGATTTGGCCAAGGCTCATGTGATTGCCATCGAACGGCTGTTGAAAAGGAAGAACGAATCATCGTTCGAATTTTTTAATGTTGGTACAGGGAACGGTGTATCAGTCCTGGAGTTACTGAAAGCTTTTCAAAAAGCAACAGGGCAGAAAGTAAACTACAAAATTGTTGACAGAAGGGCCGGCGACATTGAAAAGATTTTTGCCGATACCACCAAAGCCAACAAAGTTTTGGGATGGAAGGCTACTGCCACACTTGAAGAGACCCTGCTTTCGGCCTGGAACTGGGAGAAGAAAATCAGGAAGATTGGATGAGTAACGGGAGTAGAAAGCCAAACAGGAACAAAACCTTTTTGATTCGGTTTGACGTATAACAGATCAAATAAAAAATATTCAATGAAGACAATTTTAGTTACCGGTGGTGCAGGATTTATCGGATCACATGTGGTCAGGCTTTTTGTAAAGAAATATCCGGATTACAGGATTATTAACCTGGATGTTCTCACTTATGCCGGGAACCTCGAAAACCTGAAGGATATTGATACCTTACCAAATTATACATTCGTCAAGGGGGATATCACAGATGGGGATCTGGTGAATAAACTTTTTGAGACTTACCCCATAGAAGGCGTAATCCATCTTGCCGCAGAATCCCATGTCGACCGCTCGATTACTGATCCTGCCGCATTTATCCGCACCAACATTTTCGGAACATTTAACCTGATCCATGCAGCCAAGGAACATTGGAAAGGGAATATGGAGGGGAAACGTTTCTATCATATTTCTACGGATGAGGTATATGGATCTCTTGGGGAAACCGGTTTATTTACAGAAACGACCCCCTACGATCCAAAAAGTCCCTATTCAGCTTCCAAAGCGAGCTCCGACCATTTGGTAAGGGCCTATTTTAATACCTTTCATTTGCCTGTTTTAATCTCGAATTGCTCCAACAATTATGGTCCAAACCAGTTTCCTGAGAAGTTGATTCCGCTCTGCATCCACAATATTCAACATGGAAAATCCCTTCCGGTTTACGGGAAAGGTGAGAATATCCGCGACTGGCTCTACGTGGAAGATCATGCCTCTGCCATTGATGTTATTTTTCACAGGGGAATCATCGGTGAAACTTACAACATCGGCGGCATCAATGAATGGACCAACATTGACCTGATCAGGGCATTGTGCGATGTGATGGACAAAAAATTGGGAAGGGCACAAGGCACTTCCCAACAATTGATCACTTTCGTGAAAGACCGGGCCGGTCACGACATGCGTTACGCCATAGACTCATCCAAAATCCAGCATGAATTGGGTTG
This sequence comes from uncultured Bacteroidia bacterium, assembly GCA_903902325.1. Taxonomy (GTDB): domain Bacteria; phylum Bacteroidota; class Bacteroidia; order Bacteroidales; family Prolixibacteraceae; genus CAINVV01. The sequence continues at coordinate 5,128 of CAIUUO010000104.1, read as the reverse complement.
GAAGCCATCCCTGCAGTTTGAAGAGGGACTCAGCAAGACAGTTGACTGGTATCTGAAAAATTCGGACTGGCTCGAAAATGTATCCTCCGGCGCTTACGAAAAGTACTACGACAAGCAGTACCACCAGCGGTAAGCTATTTTTTCACGGCTTTTACGGCAACAGGACCATCGGGTGTTTCGGCCTTGCCTTCGAGTGCATCTCCGACCATCTTGAAATTGACATTGATGAGTGTAGATTCAAGGTAGATTCCTACAGAAACCACATCATCCTTGATGGAGACGCTTGAAAAATCTACACTCTGTCCTTCAATAACCAGTTGTCCTTTCAGTTTTTCTCCGGCTTGTGTAAAAATTACCTGGCCAGAGGTGTAGTTTGGCGGAGCGGTTGGGGCAGAATATTCCCATTTTCCTACCAGTTTCTTTTGATCGATCGGAGCAGCCTGAATTTGAAACCAGGCAGTTAGTAGAAGTGTCACAGTTAAAAGTAATCCTTTGATTTTCATTTGATTTGAATTCAATATTGGTAAATGATAAAAAATAATCGGGTGCAATTTAATATATTTCAAGGTTTTGAAAACTAAACTTTGTCATATTTTCAGGATTCTATCTTTGGACACTATGGACTCTTGAGACATCCAGGACTATCAGGAATAATTTGAAGTTGACCATTTGATGACCCCTCAAGTCATCTGACCGCGTCTCCAAGTCTTTCCTTAAGACGGGTGCACTATACTCATCAGTCTCTCCACGGCATCGTTAACCTGCAGGGCATCCTCGAATCCAATGGTCATGGCATGCACATTTTTGCTTTTGACCACAAAGTTGAGTGAGGCCATCCTTTCCTCCTCCTTAAGGAGTCCGCCGCATCCGAAAATTTTCATCCCCAGCACTCCTTTCCCTTTGGAGCAGGCAATTTCCAGAAGCGACATTATTTTGTCAGGTGAACCGTCCATTCTGATCTCCTTGTTGTTTATTCTGGCAAGTACCACATCCGGCCAATCATTTGAAATTCCAGCCTGAAGCGCGCCGAAATCATGCGCTGAGAAGCCGACTTTCCTAATCAAGCCTTTGGATTTGGCTTCGCTCAACCCATCCATGAATCGTTTTTTCTCATCTGTCCAGTTGGTTTTGGTCATACAGTGCAACAAGACGATGTCCAGGTAGTCCGTGTCCAGTTCCTTTCTGATTCGTTCGATTGTCTGGTCAACCGGTTGAAGCGGGTGCCAGTCAAGATTCTCGGTCCAGATCTTAGTCATTAGGGTAAGTTCCTCCCTTGGCCTCATCTTAAGCGCCTCCTTCACAAAGGAATGCGAACCATAGGTGTCGGCTGTATCCAGGAAACGGATGCCCCTGTCAAAACCAGCCTGCACCATTAGTTTGAATTTTTCGAAACCGATCCGGGTCTGGTTCGACCCGTGGTTCCATCCGTTTGTACCCGTTCCCATGGCCAGCCTGGTAACCTTTAATCCTGTTTTACCCAGATCAACCGTGTCAACTTTGAGAGGCATAGTTGGTTCTGCCAGCAGGGAAGAAAGTCCGCCTGATGCAACAATCGCCCCTGTGATTCCCGTCTGGATAAAATGACGACGCGTAAATTCAGCCATCTGTAGTGATTTAGTTCACTAAAAATAATAAATATTTACTTTGACGATGTTATTTTAACCCAACATTGGTATAATCAACGCATAATCCCGCATATTTTTCAGCGATCAGATCAAGGATCCGGAGTACCTCTTCCAGTTCGTCGGCACGCAGAAGGGTAACACGCAAATCTTTAAAATCGGGCAGATTGGGGAAGTATCTTGCAAAATGGCGTCGCATCTCCAGTACGGCTCTGCGGGGATCGTCTTTCCAGGTTACCGATTGATTGAGCTGGTCTTTTACATTTTCTACCACAAACGGAACGGTTGGAGGTGGCATAAGCTCTCCGGTTTTTAAATAATGCCGGACTTCGGAGAAGATCCATGGTCTGCCGATGGAACCCCTGCCTATCATTAGCCCGTCGACACCCGACTGATCTAGTAAGGCTTTTGCTTTTTCGGGATCTGTGATATCGCCGTTTCCAATGATTGGGATTTTCATCCTCTGGTTTTTCTTCACTTCCGCGATCAGGCTCCAGTCGGCTTCTCCGGTATAGAGTTGGCTCCGGGTGCGTCCATGGATGGCCAGTGCCTGGATACCCGCATCCTGCAACCTTTCGGCTACCTCCACGATAGGCATATCGTCGTGGTCCCAGCCGAGGCGTGTCTTGGCCGTAACCGGAAGTCCAACAGCCTTCACCACCTCTTCTGCCATTTTCACCATTTTTGGGATATCGCGCAAAAGCCCGGCACCGGCACCTTTTGCGGCTATTTTCTTCATCGGACAGCCGAAATTGAGATCTATGAAGTCGGGTTGGTAAAGTTCTGCCACCTTGGCGGCCTCTACCATCGATTCGATGTTGGAACCATAAATCTGAATGGCAAGCGGTCGGTCGAAATCAAAAATGGTCATTTTCTTCTTTGTCCGGGCAATATCCCTGATCAGCGCTTCCGATGCGATGAACTCTGTGTACATCACGTCGGCGCCATATTTCTTGCACATGTACCGAAACGACTTGTAGGTCACATCCTCCATGGGTGCCAGAAACAAAGGGAGATTTCCAAGGTCATGTTTTCCGATCTTCATAATTTAATTCGACAATTAGTTAATTCGACGATTCGACAATAAAAAAAGCAAAGACATTTCAACAAAATGTCTAACCACAATGGACGCTAAGTGCGCAAAAAGGAACCCAAAGTAAATCGTAGTTAGAATTACGAACAATAAAAATCTGCCTTATTGTCGAATTGTCACATCGTCGAATTGTCGAATTGTTTTTATTTGCAACAAAGATAATTATTCAGAGAGAAAGCATCCTTTGTTACCCAGAAGGAAAAGATAACTTTGTATGTTGAATGATTAAAAGATTCTCATGAAATACCCATCCCGACATGTTGGGACCTACAGAATCCGCCAACTGGCGGATGGGTATTCCATCTGACCTTTGAAAAACAAAATAAAAACAGATGAAATTTCTACGTGATGCGACGCCGTTTACCCAGATTATATTTACACTGATACTGATTTTAGTGGGCGGGATTTTCGTTTCCCTGATTGGTTTCGTGGGAATCTGGCTGGTAATGGGGATTAGCCTCGATGCGATCCCGGGCATGCTCAATAATCTGAACGATCCCGGTAATGTGCCATTGTTGAAATTCTTCCAGATACTGCAAACTATCGGAATGTTCATTTTACCACCGCTGGTACTTGCATATTCATTGGATGACAAGCCATTGCAATATTTGCAGCTTCAACGCAAACCTGCCGGGATTATTCTTGTCGTCGTCTGCGCCATTATCCTGATAAGCAGTCCTCTGATTGAATGGTGTTCATTGTTGAATCAGCAACTTGCTCTCCCTTCCTGGTTGAGTTCGCTGGAGGATTGGATGCGCAGTTCGGAAGATCAGGCCACCGAAATAACCAAGGCATTTCTCTCAACCAAGAGTGTTGGAGGCTTGATGGGCAATCTTGTCATCGTGGCCGTATTGCCGGCTATCGGGGAAGAATTGCTTTTCCGCGGACTACTTCAGCAACTGATAAAAAAGATGACAGGAAGCAGCCACTGGGCCATCTGGATCACTGCCATTCTTTTCAGTGCACTGCATCTTCAGTTTTTTGGTTTCCTTCCGCGTATGCTTCTCGGAGCGTTGTTCGGCTACTTGCTTGAATGGACGGGCTCCCTATGGATACCTATCCTGGCCCATTTTATCAACAATGCCACAGGGGTAATTACCTATTTTATCACTGGCGAAGGACTGGAACAAGACCAGCCGGATGTTCCCCTGTTTAGCAGCCCTGCTTTCTTTTGGGCCATCGCAAGTGGTGTTGCGCTTTGGCTCCTCCTGAGGTATGTTTATTCTAAAAGAATTTCATCCGATGCATCTGAAAATTAGGTTTGATACAGAAGGTATAGATTGGAATCTGGTGGTGGCGATCCTGAAGGAGGTCGGAATGGCCTATTATACCAGTGAAATTAAGGAGATGTCCTTTTCTGCAAGTAGAGTCGTTGTATTTGTTTGGGAAGAAGACAGGTTGATTGGATTTGGCAGGGCGATATCAGATGGTGTTTGTCAGGCAGCGCTTTACGACGTAGCGGTACGTCCTGAATACCAGGGAAAAGGAATCGGGAAAATGATTGTTACCCAACTCATTGGGAAATGCCATGGCTGCAACATTCTATTGTATGCCTCACCGGGGAAGGAGCACTTCTATGAAAAGCTAAATTTCAGGAAGATGAAAACAGCCATGGCCCTTTTCATCGATCCGGAAAAAAAGCGTGAAAGAGGTTTCACTGAATAGTCAAAATTTCTCAAATACCCCTAACCCGAACAGCGCAAAGTCATATTTGACAGGGTCAACCGGATCCATGAGTCGCAATTGGGCATCCAGTTCTGCAAGGGCTTTCGCATCATTCTGGTTTCTGGTGAGCAAACCCAGTTTGCGGGCCACATTGCCGGAATGCAGGTCCAGCGGACAGGAGAGCTGACTTGGACTGATCTTCTTCCAAAGTCCGAAATCGACACCCCTATTGTCGCCACGCACCATCCAGCGAAGAAACATGTTGATGCAGATTAATATGGTAGTATAATTTTAATATTTATCAAGTACCTTTGTAGCCTAAATATCAATAACTTGAAAGGCATTCCAACAGATATCAAAGAATTTTTAGAAGAGAAGGTATATCAATACAATTCGCCAGCATTCATTGAATCAGACCCTATTAGTATTCCTCATAGATATGATTTAAAAGAAGATATTGAAATATCTGGCTTTTTAACATCTACTATTTCATGGGGCAATAGAACGATGATTGTTAAAAATGCGTCCAAACTTCTTGGGCTGATGGGAAAATCTCCATATGATTTTATAATGAATCATGATGAACATGACTTGGATCGTTTTAGTGGGTTTGTTCATCGTACCTTCAATGAAATAGATTTAGTGTATTTCATAAAATCAATCAAGAATATTTATGTGAATCATGGGGGTCTTGAAAGTGTATTTGCACGATCAGTTACACCAAGTTCAACACAACCAGCCATACACG
>CAIUUO010000103.1 GCA_903902325.1 uncultured Bacteroidia bacterium | reverse complement strand
TTATATGGTTACGATAGGTTCATGTTTCCCGAAGAACTTCTATTCAAGGATGAAAGCAACGATAAAGGGAAAGCTCTGCTGTATGCATGGATGATCAATAATTTATTGAATTTGAAGACTGCATTGGTCGAATTTCCGGGATTTTGGTCTGTGGCAATTTCTTTTGGCCGACAGATGGATGGAGACAATTTCCTGGTCGATGGAATAAGTTATACCATCGCTGATCCAACTTTTAAAGATGCTCCTCTTGGATTGGTAATGAAAGAATTCTACCAATTGAAACCTTATGTCAAACCCTTGAAAAACCCAACTGAAGAACTAAATCAACAAGATAAAATATGGAAACTTGCCTCGGCTATTGGGGCGGAAAGAAGCGGTACTGGCAAGGATTTTCTCAGAGATGAAATCGGAAATTCTTACATTACCGGCTATTTTAGGGAAAAAACCTCCACCGGCTTTTCTCCATCTCCTGCACCTTTTATTGCAAAGTTTGATGAGCATAATAAACTGATCTGGATGGTGAAGTTTCATTCAGATGGAAAAGCTTTCGGGTTGGAACTTAAGCAACTCGACAGTAATGAGTTTTATCTGGCGGGCTCTTTCAGGGGAGAACTGGAATGTGCCGGTAAAAAAATCAGATCTGCCACATCCGACCCTGACCTGTTTTTCGCCCAATTTAACAAATTGGGTGAATTGGGTTGGATGACGAAAAGTGGATTGGATGAGTTGGAAGAAGATACGCGATTATTCTATCTGGTTAGATTCACAAGATCAGGAGACATAAAATCCGCACAACTGGCCAACGAAGACGAACGAACAGGTAACACCGGATTTCTGCAGAATACCAATGAAGGGCTTTGTTACGTTGCTTCACGATATCAAACCATTGGTTTGGATAAAACAGGGGAAGAACCTTCCATCAAGCCAACAATACTTTTCCGGCAAAATTTGAATCGAATGCGGCAATTGGGCACAGATGTTACTACAGCCACACTGACTTCGCTTTTAAAATCACTGATCAATACCGGGAATCAACTTTCCGGATCTGATCTTGCTTCCTTCAGACAGGAAAAATTACTTACAAGCAGCAACTCAGTAAGTAACATGACTAAAATAATTCAAAAAATTAAATTGCTGCGAAACGACTATGGAATTGTTGAAATTTTCACAACAGATTCCAAGTCATTTAAAGTTTTATCGTTTAGTATAGCCAACAAATCGCATTTAATGATCATCCCTTTGGATAATAACGATTTGAAAATTAATGTTATAGATGGAATTGATCTTGAATCCGGCAATTCAAGGGAAAAGGTAAATTCTCTGATAATTGATCTTTCATGCAGTACTGTAATCCTGGATATAGGGAGCGATCATCAAATAATTTCCAGAAACTTCAAACATGAAATTCTAAAATAGTCATCATTTAATTCTATACTTTCAAAAATTTTGTTTTATTTTGATATTTATCCGGAACAATTCAATTTAAATGAATTAATGAGAACCATTTCCTCTGTAAGTCTATTTATTGTATTATTCTCTATATTACTTTGTCGGACTGCTTATTCACAAAGTACGCCCACAGGTCAGGAAATTAAATATAACCCGATCACTACTGCTGTGCCTTTCCTTACTATCACTCCTGACTCAAGACATGGTGCAATGGGTGATGTAGGTGCGGCTACTTCGGCAGATGCAAGCGCCCAATACTGGAATGCATCCAAGTTGGCATTTGCGAAAGACAGTTTCAGTGTTTCTTTGTCCTATACCCCCTGGTTAAGACAATTGGTCAATGATATTAATCTGGCATATCTCTCTTCCTATTACAAACTGGATAACTATCAGACCATTGGAGCCTCTCTCCGTTATTTCTCTATGGGCGAGATCATGCTTACGGATCAAAACGGAACCAGTTTGGCCAATGTTAGTCCGAATGAATTTGCCTTTGATGTAAGCTACGCGAGAAAACTAACCGATAATTTTTCCGGGGCAGTAACCCTCAGATACATCCATTCTGATCTATCCGGCGGAATTGGCCCTGAAAGCTACAAACCGGGATGGGCCTTTGCAAGTGATGTTGGGTTCTTTTACAACAAAAATTTTGGGGACGTCGGGTCAAATCGGGCTATTGCAGCAGGTATCAACATTTCGAATATTGGTTCAAAAATATCCTATGATGATGGTCAGAATAAGGAATTTCTTCCTGCCAACCTCAGGCTTGGAACCACCTATACGTATGAAATAGACCCTTACAACATGTTCTCAGTTTCACTGGACTTCAATAAATTACTGGTCCCAACCCCTCAAATTTCCACTTCAAGTTCCGGATCAGGTGTAATCATCTCGGATAACAGTTCCAACCAGCCAGTCATCAGTTCGATCTTCAGTTCATTTTCTGACGCACCAGGAGGAGCCAAGGAGGAGTTGCAGGAAATCAATATTTCAACTGGGATAGAATACTGGTACAATCACCAGTTCGCTGTCCGCGGTGGATATTTCTATGAAAATCAGTACAAAGGCAACAGAAAATTTGCCTCTGTTGGCTTGGGTGTCAAAATGAATATCTGTGCCATTGATTTCTCCTATCTCATTCCAACCCAACAAAACAATCCATTAGCCAATACCATCCGGTTTTCTCTGATTTTTGATTTAAAATCTTTTGGGAGGAAAAAAGCTGCACCGGCAGAATCTGCAAGTCCTGCTGCAGCTCCGGCTAAAGGAACAACTGCTCCTGCAAAGGGAACATCAGCACCTTCAAAGCCAACAACACCCTGATCGGATGGTTATTCATTGTTAATTACAGGAAAATATAACTATAACGATATGCTGATCTAAATCATCAGCTCGCTATTAACATAACAGCCGCTCCTCGACCTACCCTGGCATTTTTACGGCGATGGCGGGATGCGGGGATGTAATAAATTCTTTCGTTGGTCACGAACACCTGAATGAGTACATTTCCGTTTATAAACAATTTTCCAACGTGTAATACCGCGTTTCTATCATCATGATAGATAAGGAAGATCCATTGGCTGGTTGCGATGTGACCGCATTCAAACGAGGCAAACGTCCATACTATACCCGGATTCGAGAAAAGGACGGGATCAAGGACTTCATTGTCACTATCCTTGATCCTTCGCACCTGGCCATTTACGAAGATGAGAAAAGGCTCTTTTAATACACCTGTCCTTTATTTCAGATTCCAGCAAATAGGCAGACACCGTCCTTGTAAACCCACGACCACACTTTTGATTCAGGTTACTACTAACTCCTCCAAACTGAATACCCCGGATTGAACAAAGAATAAAAACTGCAGATTAAGCACCGTAGGTGGAGGAAAAATATCAAATCGTGAAGTAATAGGTTATAAAATATATATTATTATCCTAATATAGTATGATTTGTAGATTATATAATTCCAAACAAATTGAGGCCTTTTAGTAACGCCAGATAGTTATTGCCTTGAATCATTACCAGATCAGCCGATTATTTCTTAAAGAAGATAAGATGTTGCAACGATAGTTGACAGTTCAAATGAAAAATACTTGTTTATGAGACTCCGTGGCAACCGGGATCAAATTTGTCGCAATTTTCATCCGTTTTCGAGGCAGAATAACAATTCCCGTAGAGATTCAGCCAGGACAATAGTTTTAACAGGACAATCCGATGCTGGAACTTTATGTCAATCGCTATTTTAGAAAATTAATTCTACGCGTTCAATCTGATGATATGAAATACAATAAAGTTTCAGAGACCAACTTCGCAATACAGTCCTTGTATGAACAATTAATTGAACTAAAATACCATATTAATCTGATTTTATGGCATATAAAAAATAATTGAAAATCACTTTTATGTTTTCTACCCACGTGCAGATCCCAAGAATTATTTCTATAAATCACGTAAAACCGTTCCTCAGAAAATAAATTCATGCTTGATAAATCCAGAAAGGGGCTAAAAAGCCGGATATTGAACCATTAGAGATAAAATTTTGATGATTTTTTTCATGCTTCATCCTGAAAAACCTGACAGTATGGAATTTCCCTGTTAAATCTTAAATATTTTGAAATCGGAAGTTAGAAATCGTCAGATTGCCTTATTCTATTGCACTTTCAAAGGATTAATGCACAATGAAAATGGGTAACGATCCAAAGGGCCTTGACTAACGCGGCTCTACGAACATCAATTAAAAAATAATGTGAATATAATTTAAAAAAATATTTTTTAATTCAATTTATATAGTCAGTGATATGACATACATATGGCATGAATATGCCTGTTAATTAACTGAGATAAAAAGTAGGAATAAAAGACCCTTTGTATGCTCCATAAAATCAATGCCCCGATTTTGTGTTTTCAGTCTGTTCTGAACTTTTATTAAGCTTTTCCTGTACCTCTTTCTCCAAAGCCCTAAGTTGATTGATTCGCTGTTTATCGATTGATTTTTTTTTCCTCTTCATTACCTCCGTAATCAAAGATTTAAGGTTTAATTTAAATGATACATAAAAACCTCGCGTTTGTTGGGCATAATAGATCAGACCCCAGTTATCCTGTAATTCTCTTTTGATTTTTAGGGTCTGGTATTCCTGGGAGAAGAATCTCACCTCTTCTGAAAGTTCTGATGCATCACCAATGGTACTGGTTTTACCGTCCATTCTGGCCCATAGAAGTTTATTGTCAACTTTTTGGAATGTCTTGCCTCCGACGATTGATTTCAAGGCATGATAGGCCAAAAAACAGGCCTTTTCAAAATCCGATTTATCCAGTTTATTGAACTCTGAATAGAGATTTCTGTCAATTCCTGTCATTGGTGAGTTCTGGTACCTGTCAAAAAGCACTTTGCCCCTTTTGAGGTTTTCCTCTCGGTCCAGCTCCTGGAAATTAAACCAATCACAGGTGGCCTTGTATTTTTCCTTGATGGTTCCCTTCTCAATCTTTATGAAATGGGCGTAGAGGGAATAGAAGTAGATATCCCTAATGGATTTCCTGGTATCGATCATAAAACCAGATAATAGTTGCACCGGAATATTTAAGTATTCGGCTTTGGCTAAAGTCTTGATCTCCTTTTCACTGTTCTTTGGTGATATGGCCGTTAATCCTTTAAACATAGGGTATGTTTTATTGGCGAATATAAAAAGAAAATCGTTTGAATTTCAACGCATTGAAATTTCAAACGATTCACTAAAACAATACGTTGAGGTCGATGGCGGATTCGAACCGCCGTACACGGTTTTGCAGACCGCTGCCTAACCACTCGGCCAACCGACCGTTTTCAGGGTGCAAATATAGCTTTTTTTCCCGGTTGAGAAATCCGGGTTTGGAAAAAATAGAAATTACCTCGTCATTGTAACACTAACTGCCTTAATATGACCACCCATAGGAGGTCGTGCCTTGGATATTTTAACTGTGACTATTCCAATCCCAGGGTATTCCAAGTGGATCCTGGTAAGAATCCTTCCCGCAACATGTTCAAGCAGATGAGACCTTTGATGCATCTCTTCCTTCACCAGTTTGTAAATTCCTTCATAGTTCAATGCATCGGAAAGCTGATCGCTTTTTGCGGCTTTTTCGCAATCAGCTTCAACGGAAATATTCACTTCAAAACGGTTGCCAACTATCTGCTCACTCCTGAAATATCCATGGTAAGCATAAAATTCCATTCCTTCCAGCTCAATAATTCCCATTTCGAATGCATTTAATTCCCTTCAAATTTAACTCATTTTTTAATCCGTAATTTTTCTTCGTCAGATAAACAACTCTTGTTACCTTTGCAGAAGTGCCTAAAGTGCACTAAAGTGCCTAGAGTGCCTAAAGTTGAGGACTCCTGAAATTTGTACCATTCATGCTTGCAGCGAAGTACTTTAGGCATTTTAGTTCACTTTTGGCATTTTAGGCACTTTATATTCAATAGAGAAAAAGAACATTAAAATAAGGATTATGGACCCAATCGTTCCAAAGAATTTCATTCAACAACAGATCGTTGAAGATCTCGCAGCAGGTAAAAACAACAACAGGGTGCATACCCGTTTCCCCCCGGAACCCAATGGTTACCTGCACATCGGTCATGCCAAATCGATCTGCCTGAATTTCGGCACTTCGAAGCTTTTTGGTGGAATCACCAACTTACGTTTCGACGATACCAACCCCGCCAAGGAGGAGACCGAATATGTGGATTCGATCATGGAAGATGTAAAATGGCTGGGTTTCGATTGGGAGGAGAGACTTTATTATGCTTCCGACTATTTCGACAAACTTTACGATTTTGCCGTTGAACTCATTAAAAGAGGAAAAGCATACATCGATTTTCAAAGTCAGGAAGTAATCAGCGAGCAGCGTGGAACTCCTACCCGCCCCGGAGTCGACAGCCCGACCCGCAATAGTTCTCCTGAAGAAAACCTGCGCATCTTTGAAGATATGAAAGCCAGTCTATATGAGGAAGGGACCTGCGTTTTAAGGGCGAAAATTGACATGTCCTCTTCCAATATGCACATGCGCGATCCTTTGATGTATCGTATCCTGAAACAGCCACACCACAGAACGGGTGATAAATGGTGTATATACCCGATGTACGATTACGCACATGGCCAATCGGATTACTGGGAAGGAATCACGCACTCCATCTGTACGCTGGAATTTGAGGTTCACAGACCACTTTATGATTGGTTTGTGGAGGAATTAAAAGACAGTGATTATCGTCCAAGGCAAATTGAATTCTCCAGGCTGAACATAACCTCAACCGTAATGAGCAAGCGTAAATTGCTCCAATTGGTCAAGGAAGGTTATGTGAAAGACTGGGACGATCCAAGAATGCCCACTATCTGCGGTTTGCGCCGCAGGGGTTATACGCCTGATTCCATCAGGAATTTTGCCGACATGGTTGGGGTCACCAAGGTAGATGGCGTAACGGATGTTGCTCTTTTGGAATATTGCATCCGGGAAGATCTCAACAAGAAAGCGCAGAGGGTTATGTGTGTGACGGATCCGCTGAAAATAGTCATTACGAACTATCCTGAAAATAGCACAGAAGAGGTCGAAGCGATCAACAACCCGGAGGATGAGAATATGGGCAAGCGAAAAGTACCCTTTTCAAAGGTCATTTACATCGAAAGGGAAGATTTCATGGAAGAGCCTTCCAACAAATTCTACCGTCTGGCTCCTGGTAAAGAGGTCCGTCTCCGCTACGCCTATTTCATCCGCTGCAACGAAGTAATCAAGGATGATGAAGGAAATATTGTTGAACTGCACTGCACGTATGACCCGGAAACCAAGGGTGGAAATGCACCCGACGGCCGCAAAGTGAAGGCAACCCTGCACTGGGTAGCCGAATCAGGTGCTTTGTCTTGCGAGGTCAGGCTTTATGACCGTTTGTTCACCGATCCTGATCCGGACGGTCACAAGGACAAAGAGTTCCTTGAATTCCTGAATCCCGACTCACTGAAAGTACTCGGGAATTGCTATGTAGAGCCCTTTGTAAAAGGTGCAACCCCGTTATCCAATTTCCAATTCGAAAGGTTGGGATACTTCAATGTCGATCCTGATTCCACCGCTGATAAAATCGTGTTCAACAGGACTGTTTCGTTGAAAGATAATTCCAAAAAGTAGAAGTGCCTAAAATGCCTAAAGTGAACTAAAGTGCCTTAAGTACTTAGCTAGAGGCATGGTCGATTCAAAGTCCGGGAGTCCTGAACTTTAGGCATTCTAGGCACTCTAGTTCACTTTAGGCACTTGTATTTGCTTCAGTTTGCGCCGGGTATAGAAGAAGGTAAAAATCGCCGCACTCCAGTTGGCAAAGAAAATTCCCCACCATATACCATTGGTTCCCATGCCCATATAGACTGCGAACAAAAGGAATAGTGGAAGTGGAAGCAGAAACTGACGGTACACTCCGACAAAAATTGCATACATTGGCTTCCGGATGCCCTGTAGGGTGGATACCGAAATATTCAGGAATATATAAGCGAAAAAGAAGAGTACGCCAACACGCAAATACTGTTTGCCAATCAATATTACTCCCGGATCGGAGGTAAAAATTTTCATCAGGGGTTCAGTAAAAAATACCACGCATAAAATTCCGATCAAAATAGTGGATAATCCGTAGGCGATGTTCAATTTCCAGGAGTCATATATCCTTTGCGGAAGTCCGGCGCCTAAATTTTGGGCTGCAATGGTTAAGGCAGCCACGTTCAGTCCGATGGTAGGAAGCAATACGAGTTGCTCAATCCTGGTAGCAATACCATAGGCAGCAACAGCTTCTCTACCAAACTTTCCGGCAAAATAGGTAATCACGAAAATCCCGATAGCTACCGTCAGCATATTAAGACTTGCCGGAAATCCCTGCTTGAAGAGATCCATGTAATAAGTTTTCTTGGGAACAAACTCCTGCCACTTGATTCCTTCCATGATTTTTCTGCTCCTGATCCGGTAGGTAAGGTAAAAAGATCCCAAAATCTGGATAATTACTGTCGAGAAACCAATTCCTCCAACTCCCATGGCAGGAACTCCAAAACCTCCGTACATGAACCAGGGGTCCATCAGCACATTGAGAAAGAATCCTGCAATCAGAAAATTTCTGTATGTTTTTGTATCTCCCCTCGATGTTAGAGTTGCGTTCAGGGTGCTGTTCAGCATGAAGAAGAAAGTCCCTGACAAAATGATATTCATATAGGAGACTGCAATATCCAGATATTCTTCCCTGGCACCAAGAAGTTTGAGCAAATACGGGGCAAAGATGATCCCCAGGACAGTCAGGAGAAGTGCATTTATAAATGAAAAAGAAATTGCCTGTGCCGCATAAAGTCCGGCATTCTTTTTGTTTCCTGCTCCAAGGGAAGAAGATATCAATGCTGTTGCCCCGGTTCCCATACCCATTCCAATGGAAAGGATGATAAAAAACACAGGAAAGGAGAGCGATAATGCAGCGAGCGCAGTAGTTGAAACCAATCCTCCATAATAAGTATCCACCACATTAAAGAGTGTATTGAAAATTAAACCGATACTTGATGGCAGTGCAATGGACCGTATCAATTTTGGCAAAGGGGTTGTAGTAAAGTCTGTAATCATTTTGAAAACCTAAACTGGTTGATATTTGAATATATGATAAATGATTCATACGCAAAAAAAAGGCAAAAGGTTCTAACTCATAATTAATAGTACAAACTTCATAGGAATTACATAACATAATTGTAATTTTGAAGAAGTGCAACGGCTATCCAACCGAAAACATGAAAGGAGGACAAACTAATGAAACTTTCATTTAAAATTGATTATCAAACGACCTGGGGAGAAGCAATACTCGTTTCCGGTTCAACTCCACAGTTTGGTCAATGGGATCCGAATCTTGCTATTCCTCTGAAAAATCAGTTCCCGGGAGAGTGGCAGGTTACCATCGAAACTGACGCGGATCAATTGGAATACAAGTACGTTCTTCAAAATCAAAAGGGTAACTTTATCCCCGAATGGGGTCCAAACAGAAAAATATCCTTTGAAGGCAATGAGTGCAAAGAAATCCGCCTCAGGGATTTCTGGCGCAGTTCAATAGATCCGGGAAACGCCTTGTATTCTGCAGCCTTTCAAAATGTTTTATTGAAACGATCTTCAGCAAAATCAAAACCAAAAAAGAATCCTGCTTCCAAGATTTTGCGTTTGCAACTTCACACTCCTGCCATTGATCCAAAATTTAAATTCGGGATCCTCGGAACAGAACAGATTTTGGGAGAATGGGATGAGACCTATGCACTGGTCATGGATGACTCAACTGCACCTCTTTGGACGATCGAATTGGATGCTTCAAAATTAATATTCCCCCTTCATTATAAATATGTGATATATGATCCTGATAATAAGCGGGTAATTGAATGGGAAGCAGGTAATAACAGGATAATCAGGAATTTTGTGTGTGAATCACCCAAGGCATTGAAGGTGCATACCGATGAGAAATTCCGACAAAATACCGTGCATTGGAAAGGTGCAGGTGTAGCTGTGCCACTTTTCTCACTTCGAGCGGAACACAGCGGAGGAATTGGAGAATTTACAGATCTTTACCAACTTGTAGACTGGTCTGTCAAATGCGGACTTAAACTGATCCAGCTTCTGCCGCTCAACGAAACGGTTTCTACCCACAGTTGGCTGGATTCCTATCCATACAAGTCTATCTCTGTAATGGCGCTCCACCCGGTATTCCTAAACATTAACAAAATAGGGGTTCTTGACGAAGAAAGCCTAATGGTTGGATTTATCCGGACACTTTCAGGTTTTAATAATCAGGAATCCGTTCATTACGAAGAGGTTCATAAAGTGAAGTCAAAATTTTTCAAGATGATTTTCGACCAGCAGATGGACTCTTTCCTCAAGAATCCTACCTATCTTGAATTTTTTGATCAGAACAAAGAATGGCTCGTCCCTTATGCCGCCTTCTGCTATCTCAGGGACCAGAATAAAACTGCCGATTTCAGGCTCTGGAAAAAGTTTAAAATCTTCAACAAAGAAGAGATAGAACAGTTAACATCCCCAAATACACCTGCATATCCCGACATTGCCGTTCATTATTTCATTCAATATCATGCAAACAAACAACTTAGCGACGCCGTTGCCTATGCAAGATCCAGAGGCATCGTACTGAAGGGTGATATTCCTATCGGTATAAGTCCGAACAGTGTTGAAGCATGGACCCAGCCCGAACTCTTTAACCTGTCGCAGCAGGCAGGTGCGCCACCCGATGAATTTGCTGAAATGGGTCAGAACTGGGGATTCCCCACCTACAACTGGGAAGTTATGGCCAAAGATGGTTACAAGTGGTGGAAAAACAGGCTGAAACAGATGTCACAATATTTTGATGCATTCCGGATCGATCATATTGTTGGTTTCTTTCGGATATGGGAGATTCCTTCCCAGCAAATTTTTGGCATCATGGGTCACTTTAATCCTGCACTGCCCTATTCGCGCGATGAAATCATCGACCGTGGTATCAATTTTAACGAGGAACGTTTTACTAAGCCATATATTCGGGACTATTTTCTGCACGGTCTGTTTGGCGAATTTACAGAGGAAGTCAAAAATAAATTTTTGTCTGAATATGAGCCCGGGAAATTCAACCTCAAGTCTAATTTCACGACTCAAAAACAGGTTTGGGATTATTTCGAATCCGGCAGAAAGGAAGAGGCTTTGAGCGGAAAAGAAAGCCGGATCAGGGACGGACTCTGTGAATTGATTAGCGAGGTTCTTTTTGTAAGGGATCCGATCCATCCAACGCATTTTCATCCAAGAATCGCTTTCCATGATACCAACTCGTACATGACCCTCAACGACCATGACAGATATCGTATGGATGAACTGTACATTGAATTTTTCTACCATCGTCATGATGCGTTCTGGAAAGAACAAGCTATGAAAAAACTGCCCGCCATCCTTGAGGCTTCTGAAATGCTGGTTTGCGGTGAAGATTTGGGCATGATTCCGGATTGCGTTCCAGGAGTGATGAACGAACTTGGAATACTGAGCCTGGAAGTTCAACGGATGCCGAAAGATCCAAAAATAGAGTTTCTGCATCCTTCCGATGCCCCCTATCTTTCTGTGAGTACTACCTCCACACACGATACCTCAACGCTACGCGGCTGGTGGGAAGAAGATCCGGGTAAAAGTGAAAGGTTTTTCCGCACAATTATGGGAAATCATGCACCTTTCCACAATGTGATGGAGGCCTGGCTGGCCACTGATATCATTCAGCAGCATTTCTGGTCACCTGCGATGTGGGTCATCTTCCCAATCCAGGATCTGTTGGCCATGGATGAGGAGCTCAGAAGGGAGGATTTCGAAGCAGAAAGAATCAATATTCCGGCCGTAGCTAACCATTACTGGAGATACCGGATCCATTTAACCCTTGAAAAATTATTAAAAGCAAACAAGTTCAATGAAGAATTGCGCCGGATGATTATCCATTCAGGCCGCTAAACCTGAAGATTTTCTCCATTCACCGATTATCCTCCGCAGTTGACCGATTTACCCTTCAGCAGTTTCGGTGGTGATGTTACTTTTGGGTCATAAATAAAAAACTGTCACATTAAATAAAAAAATTACCATGAAACTTATCAATGATCCAAATGAACCCCATGTTCCGGAAGATCCATCTTTCTACGACAGAGGCAGAAGACTTCACCGCCACCGCCCTGAATCAAGAATGTTCCTTGGGATAATTTTTTTGGCGATCGGCGCGTTGCTGATTCTCAAAAATCTGGACATCCTTTCCTATGATACTTCCAGGATACTGATCAGCTGGCAAATGTTGCTGATTGTTATCGGTGCATATAACCTAAGCCGTAAGGCCAGTTCTGCCGGATTTATCCTGATTGCGATCGGGACCTTTTTCCTGATCCCAAAAATAATGGATGTACCGTATGACTTTTTCCAGAATTTCTGGCCGATCATTCTGATGATTGTCGGAATCATTTTCATTTTTCAATGGAGAAGAACTCCCGGCTATTCATTCGGAAGTTCAGTCGATAAGAATGATGTCCTGGACGAAACCGCAATTTTTGGCGGCCGCAATTTTTCACTGGTATCCGACCAATTCCGGGGAGGAAAGATCACCTGCATTTTTGGCGGATCCAAGATCAACCTGCTCTATTGCAAGCCCGTTGAAGGATGCGTAATTGATATTGCAACCATTTTTGGGGGAACGAAAATTGTTGTTCCGGAAGATTGGAATGTAAAAACAGAAGTTGTTTCCATCTTTGGAGGCTTTGAGGACAAAAGGGGTAACTCTGTCATCTCCCGCGTAAACCAGTCAAAGGTTGTCATCATCAAAGGCTCTGCCATCTTTGGAGGTGGTGAAATTACCTCAATGCCCTAGTTTAAGATGCAGCAAGCCAGCCCGTTCAACAGAATATCCCTGGTGTTTTACTGGATAGTCCCTGTTATTTTCATGGTTATTCAGACAAATGTCAACTTATGGTTCGAAATCCTCCCATGGGGGATTTCGCTTGTTGATGGCTTTGTCTATGGTTTCCTGTTAGGAGCCTTCGGTATGGCCATCTGGTTTGTAGTCAGATACAACAGTCCGGACGAAAAATCCTTTAGCCAGCTTGTCTCCACCCATCTTGCCGCCGCGATTATTCTTTCGCTTGCCTGGGTTTACTGTTCAGGATTTATTGCACGCCTGATTTTGCCAGATACGGCTTACCTTGCTTTCCAGGAAAGTCATCTAACCGGCAGGATACTTATCGGATTCTTTTTCTATACCCTGATGGCAACCGCGATTTACCTGTACACCTTCTACCTCAGAAACCGAGAAAAAAACGCACGGGAGGCAGAACTGAAGCAGGAGGTTCGGGAGGCGGTGCTTCGCGCATTGAAATCGCAAATCAATCCGCATTTCCTTTTCAACAGCCTCAATTCCATCGCCGCGCTTACCCTGACAAATCCGGGGAAGGCACATGAAATGGTCATAGCGCTCTCTGATTTCATGCGCTACTCGCTGCGCAAACAGCACAACGAACTAGTAGCCCTGGAGGATGAAATCAATCACATTCGCCTCTATCTTCAGATTGAAAAGATCCGTTTTGGTGATAAGATGGTCTATACTTTCGAGGTCGAAAAGGAATGCCTGGGTTGCCAGATTCCGACACTATTGCTTCAACCGCTTTTTGAAAACGCTGTCAAATATGGCGTTTACGAAGCGTCGGAAGAGGTTAAGGTTTCCTTGACCGGTAAAAAAGAGGGGGATCACACGGTTCTGGTTGTCACCAACAACTACGATCCGGAAGCCGCCCCGGCCAAAGGCGAGGGAATCGGCCTGAAAAATGTCCGTGAACGTCTTCGCCTGGTGTACAACAGCAACAACCTTATTCAAACGGAAGACTGGGAGGGTAAATTCATCGTAACGATCTGGCTGCCTTGCGAGAAGAAAATCTGAGTTGCAGGTTACAAGTTACAAGTTACAAGTTAAGAGTACGAAAACTTAAGTCATTTTAGTTCACTTTAGTCAATTTAGTCACTTCATAAAATGAGCACAATAAAAGTTATTATCATCGACGACGAACAACTCGCCAGGGATCTGCTGAAAAACTATCTCTCAAAAGACCCGCGTTTGGAAGTTATTGGAGAATGCAGCAATGGATTCGAAGGAGTTCTGGCCATACAGGAACTAAATCCGGATCTGGTATTTCTCGATATCCAGATGCCCAAAATCACGGGATTTGAGATGCTGGAGCTGTTGAGCAATCCCCCCGTCATTATTTTTTCGACGGCTTATGAAGAGTTTGCCATCCGTGCCTTCGAGGCCAATGCGGTGGATTATCTGCTAAAACCTTATCCGGCAGAAAGGGTCGAGCAAGCCGTTGAAAAAGCACTGAAACGCATTCAAAGCGGTTCCGGAATCAAAGATGATCTCGATGCATTAAGTCAGGCACACGATGAAAACAGTGGAATGCTTTCTCGAATCGTTGTAAAATCGGGAAGCAAAATCCGGATCATCCCTATTGAAACGATCGATTATCTGGAATCCGAGGATGATTTTGTGATGATTTACTGCAAGGAAGGGCACTTCCTCAAACAAAAAACAATGAAATTTTTTGAATCCCACCTCGACCCCAAAAAGTTTATCCGAATCCACCGTTCGTGTATCGTCAACAGTTCACAGTTGGCGGAAATCCAGCAATACGGCAAGGAGTCCTGGATACTTCTGACCAAGCAGGGGGCAAAACTGAAGATCAGCAAGTCAGGATATCTCACGCTGAAAGAGTTTCTGGCAGACGGGAATGAAAATTAACTGGCAAAAGACAATTATCGGATATTTTTATACCGGAATAAAAAGAGTGGAATGTTCCGCTCTTTTTATTTTATATTGTTGGCAGAATTCTTTTCTTTTGCATCAAGCCAATTCACGCTGCCTACATGGTTTTCAAAGACAATTTTCTTACCGGTAAATTCACCGATATGCAATCCATTTACCTGTGGGTGATCCTATTGGCTGTGGCTTCCCTTTTGATTTGGGGATTGGTAAGCCTGGTAAGGAGAATACGTACCTCGCCGACCAAAGGCAGAAGACTGACCTGGAAGGAGCGGCTGAGCAGGAGAAAAGCCAATATCCTCCTGACGGGCGACAAGCGAAGAAGACCCGATTTTGTAACCATGTCGCTCCAGAATTATGGCATCCGTCCAGTTGACCTGGAGGCTCCCAGGTTGGTTTTCAAACGGCACAGCAGCGAACGAAGGTTCAGGATCAACTCCTTTGGCGGAGTGGATGATTTCCCGATGTGGCTGGAACCAGGATACGAAGCTACCTTCCGGATAGAACTCGAACAATTTTATGAAAGGGTGCCTGCCTTGCGCAGGGCTACCAGACTGAATGCAGAAATCAGGGAGGTCTCAGGTAAAAAATTTGTGAGCCCAACCATCCGAATTAAGTTGATTTGATATGAGACAATGGACCTTCCAAAATATTGATTTTAAATCTTATCCCTCCTATTCCGGAGAAGATCTGGGGGTTGTATGGTCCAAAGAACAGCTCAAAATCAGAATCTGGGCACCGACGGCAGAAGAGGTCATCTTCAGATTATACGATTCGGCTGAGACAAACCAACCTGAACAGTCAATTTCACTCCGGAAATCGGTTTCAGGAACATGGGAATTCCAACTGGAAGGCAATTATGAAGGATTGCTCTACACTTTCCAGGTACGGGATGAAGCAGGATGGCTGAATGAATGTCCGGACATAGGAGCCAAAGCGACGGGAGTTAACGGATTGAGGGGAATGATCCTCAATCCGGCATTAACAAATCCTGAAAATTGGGAAAAAGACAGGCGGAGCGCTGTTGTCAAGCCAACGGACATGGTAATCTACGAATTGCACATCCGTGATTATTCCATCTCCAAAGATTCCGGTATCGTTCACAAGGGAAAATACCTTGGATTAACTGAAACAGGAACTGTCAATCCGGAAGGGCTTTCTACCGGACTGGATCACATGAAGTATCTGGGAATCACCCATATACACCTTTTACCCATAGCTGATTTTTATACCGTTGATGAAACGAAGACATCTCCCCAATACAACTGGGGGTATGATCCCCTTAATTTCAATACACCGGAAGGATGGTATGCCTCGAACCCATATGACGGATGTACGCGTATCACGGAAGTGAAAAATGTTGTACAGACACTTCACAATCAGGGATTTGGTGTGATAATGGATGTTGTTTACAACCATTCCGGACTCATCTTTGATTCGTGGTTCAACCAGTTTGTTCCTGGATATTATTATCGTCAACGGGAGAACGGAACTTTGTCGGATGCAAGTGGCTGCGGCAATGAACTGGCTACCGAGCGTGCCATGGTGCGCAAATTCATTGTGGATTCTGTGGCCTGGTGGGCAGAGGAGTACCATCTGGATGGATTCAGGTTCGACCTGATGGGCATCATCGATATCGAAACAATGAACCAGATCAGGAAAAGACTCGATCTGATTGATCCCAATATTTTTATGTATGGTGAAGGATGGATCGCTGCAGAATCTCCACTGGCAGAAAATCTGCGCGCGACAAAACTCAATACTTTGCGGCTTGACCGCATTGCCTCCTTCTGCGACGACATGCGCGACGGATTGAAAGGAAGCCCATTTAACAAATACAGTCACGGATTTATAAGCGGTTTGACGCTTCGTGAAGAAAAGATCAAATTTTCCATCACAGGAGCCATCAAGCACCCTGACATTTTTTACGATTACGTCGAAACTTCCCGTCAGCCCTGGGCCAACAGCCCATCGCAATGCGTCAATTACGTATCCTGTCACGACAACTACACCCTGTTCGACAAATTACAGTATTCATGTCCTGAAGCTACAAGTGAAGAGATAGATCGTATGACCCGTCTGGCCATCGGTATGATTCTAACAGCCCAGGGAGTTCCTTTTTTGCATTCAGGCGTCGAAATGCACCGTTCGAAAGGGGGCCATCACGACTCGTACAGATCACCTGATGAGGTCAATCAGATAGAATGGGGAAAAAAGTCGAACTTTGGTGGTCTGATCCGGTTTACAAAAAACTGCATTGATCTGCGAAGACAGCATCCTGCCTTCCGGATGAGCGATAGTGACATGGTACGGGAAAAACTCTCCTTTTACAATAAATATATCCCCGGAATAATCGCCTACCAGTTGAAAGATCATGCCAACAGTGATCAATGGAAGAACATTCTCGTATTGTTCAATGGCAACAACTACTCTGTAGAATATGAAATTCCTTTGAAAAAATGGTTGATAGTCGCCCAGAACGGCGAGATTATACCACAAGGCATCAGCCATGTTACTACCGGAATTGTACGCATTCATCATTGCTCCATGATGATACTCGCAGAAGAGTAGTTAACTTAGAATGCGCCAAGTAAAAGATTGATATCGGTATCAGAAATGGAGAGCATTTTGGCAATATCCCTGTTTGTCAGAATACCATTCAACAGGTAAACCCCTTCACAAAAGCCCCTGTTCCCCTTGATGTATTCGTTCACTCCGCCTGACTGACCAATTCCGAGCAGGATAGGGGTAAAGATATTGCTCGCGGCGATGGAGGCAGTGCGGGCAACCCTGGATTCAAGATTGGGCACACAATAATGGATCACCCCGTGTTCCTTGTACGTTGGATTTTTCAGGGTAGTAATCCTCGATGTCTCAAAGCACCCTCCCTGGATGATATTTAGGTCAATGATGACAGAATTTTCTTTCATCCCGATCACCATATCCTCCGGGACAATCATATTGGGCACTTCATTCATTGGCATGGCTCCAAGAACGACTTCCGCAGTTTTGAGCGCTTTTCGCAGCGCCTTCGGATGAAAGACCGAGGTGGACAAATGCTGACCAAGCCTTGATTTAAGGTTCATTAATTTATAGATGGAATCGTCGAAAACGCGAACAACAGCACCAAGTGCCATCGCAGTTCTGGCTGCCTGCTCAGCTACTGTTCCAGATCCAAGGATAACGACTTCCGAAGGGGCCACACCTGTAACTTCTCCTAAAATCACTCCTTTCCCGTTGATTGAGCTTAGCAGTTCACTGGCAACTACCATAGCGATATTCCCTACAATTTCACTGCTGATTTGCACCATCGGCAAAACACCATGTTCATCTTTCAGGTATTCGAAACCAACAGCTGTAACTTTTCTGCGCATCAGTTTACGCACAAGTTCAGAGGTCATCAATGAAAGATAAACTGGAGAAAACAGGAGCTGGTTACCTTTCATCAGATCAGTCTCGTCGCTGGTAAAAGGAGCCATCTTCAGGACGATGTCACAATGGAAAATCTCAGCAGAATCCGGGCATATTACGGCACCTGCCTCAGCATAGGCCCTGTCGGAATAGTTGGCATCCTTTCCTGCTCCTTTCTGTACGAACACATTATGTCCGCATGCAACTAAAACCTCAACAGACTGTGGGGTTAAAGGAACACGAAATTCAACCACGTTGCCAGTGTCAGGAAAACCAATGCTCAATTTAATATTTCGCCTGAAAGGCTTGTACAACTCCTCCTTGGGAATCAACTGCTCTTTTGTAAAGACAGAAACATTCTCCTCTTTTGGACGGTTCATCTTGATTTAATTAGATTCAATAATCCTGCTCCCATTTTCAGTTTCAATCATGGTTACCTTCACTGTATTGGAGGGAAGCAATGGCCCGATCAATTCAGGCCATTCAATAAAACAATACTTATCGCTAAAAAAATACTCTTCATACCCCAGATCAAAAAGTTCATCACTGCTTTT
Organism: uncultured Bacteroidia bacterium; assembly: GCA_903902325.1. Taxonomy (GTDB): domain Bacteria; phylum Bacteroidota; class Bacteroidia; order Bacteroidales; family Prolixibacteraceae; genus CAINVV01. The sequence continues at coordinate 8,350 of CAIUUO010000103.1, read as the reverse complement.
AATCCGATAGAAATCAAAGTGATAAATTTCACTTGTATGCTCTGTTTCATAGACATTAATAAGCGCAAAAGTAGGTGAAGTGACATAGTCAATGACCTGCAGTTTCTCACATAGGGCTTTGATAAAAGTAGTCTTGCCGGAGCCCATCTTCCCATAAAAAGCAAATAACCTGTCAGCAGGATGTGCTTCAATGAATTTCTCCGCGACCGTGTTTATTTCACTTAATGAGCGTATCTCTGCTTTGAACATCTTTGTTTTTTGTTTTCTACTTCAATTTTAATCAAAAAATTCTGATTTAATTCAGGTTCTCCCTATCATTTTTTATCTTAATTTTGAAAAAACATAAATTTTTGAACCATGAACATTCCATCGGCTTTAAAATACACAAAAGAACATGAGTGGCTGCGCGTTGAAGGCGATGTTGCATTTGTAGGGATTACTGATTTCGCACAGGGCGAACTTGGAGATATTGTTTTTCTCGAAATTGAAACCTGTGGAGAGACACTGGCAGTTGAAGAAGTTTTTGGCACGATCGAAGCAGTCAAAACAGTCTCTGACCTTTTCATGCCCGTATCCGGAGAGGTGGTTGAAATCAATGCCTTGCTGGAAGATCATCCGGAACTTGTGAATACTGATCCTTACGGGAAAGGGTGGCTGATTAAAATCAACCTGAAAGACGCATCAGAAGTAAGTAAACTTCTTTCGGCAGAACAATATGCTGCCTTGCTGGAAGCATAAATTTTATATGGCTTAGTTCTGTAAATGGATTCTGATACCGTTTGCAGAAGGTGTCTTCATGGTAATATATTTAACCACAAAGGACGCAAAGGAAAACCACAAAGACACAAAGGGGTTACATTCGGTAATCTTGTTTTGTGTCCCTTGTGCATACTTTGTGTCCTTTGTGGTTAAATGCAATTGGAAGACAGTCTTTTTTGCCCAATAAATCCTTGAAACAATGGGTTTATCGTTTTCAACCTATTGAAATTGCAGGTATATTTGTTTCCGGAGTTCATGTATGAAAATTATTCAGCCAATCTGATTCCCAAATCTATATTCAAAATTATATCAAACTACGATTAACCATGAAATCTGTTTACATCCTTTCCTTACTCATGATGTTGGTGGGGTTCACTTCGAAAGCCCAGAATACGGGTTCTTCACCAGTTGATATGGTCAATCCGCTGATGGGCAGCGCTTCCAATTACACCCTTTCAAGCGGCAACACTTACCCTGCTATCGCTTTACCCTGGGGAATGAATTTCTGGACTCCTCAAACAGCAAAAATGGGTGACGGATGGGTCTATGCCTACGATGCGACACATATCCAGGGAATCAAGCAGACTCATCAGCCCAGTCCTTGGATCAATGATTATGGCCAGTTCTCCCTATTTGCCGAAACGGACCAGCTTATCATTGACGGGAACAAGCGTTCCAGTTGGTTCTCACACAAGGCCGAGACTGCAAAGCCTTATTATTACAGCGTTTACCTGGCGGACTATGATGTTAAAGCAGAAATAACACCGACTGAAAGGGCTGCGATACTCAGATTCACTTTCCCTGAAAATAAAAAATCATATATTCTGATCGATGCTTTTGACAAGGGATCCTACATCAAAATCATCGGCAATGAAAACAAGATCGTGGGATATTCCACCAGAAACAGCGGTGGTGTTGCCCCAAATTTCAAAAACTATTTTGTCGTACAGCTTGACAAACCATTTACAGAAGGAGAAATCTGGAGTGATACAGCCGTGGTCAAAAATATTACCGAATTAAAAGCCGGCCATGTTGGTGCCGCTCTTCATTTCGAAACTAAAAGGGGTGAGGTGGTCCACGCCAGGGTAGCTTCCTCCTTCATCAGCATTGATCAGGCCGAACTCAACCTAAAGGAACTTGGAAACGATTCCTTCGATCAGGTCGTGAATAAAGGTCGTGAAATTTGGAACAAGGGACTTTCTGCCATCGAAGTGGAAGGAGGAACCACCGACCAACTGCGGACATTCTATTCCTGCCTCTACCGTACCATGCTCTTCCCACGAAAATTCTTCGAAGTGGATGCAACGGGTAAAATCATGCATTACAGTCCTTATGAAGGCAAAGTCATGCCGGGATATCTCTTTACCGACAATGGATACTGGGATACGTTCAGGGCTGTTTTCCCCTTGTTTAACCTGATTCACCCTTCCTTGAACGCGAAGATCCAGGATGGGATGGTCAATACTTTCAATGAAAGCGGCTGGCTGCCTGAATGGGCAAGTCCGGGTCACCGCAACTGCATGGTTGGATCCAACTCAGCCTCGATCATTGCAGATGCCTACCTGAAAGGGGCTCGCGGATATGATATCAACAAATTGTACGAAGCCGTACTGAAAAACAGCGAACACGAAGGTCCGCTGACTTCCGTTGGCCGGAAAGGGGTTGACTTTTACAACAAACTGGGATATATTCCCTACAATGTGAAAATCAATGAAAGTGCTGCACGAACTTTAGAATATGCCTATGACGACTGGGCCATCCTGCAGCTGGCCAAAGCGCTCAAGAGACCGCAGAATGAAATTGACTTGTTTACCAAAAGATGCCAGAATTACAGGAACCTTTTCGACAAGGAGACCAGGCTTATGCGCGGAAGAAACGAGGATGGATCCTTCCAGAAACCTTTTAACCCATTCAAATGGGGTGATGCATTTACAGAAGGCAACAGCTGGCATTACACCTGGTGTGTCTTTCACGACATACAGGGGCTTGCCGACCTGATGGGCGGAAGAAAGGAATTTGTGAAGATGCTTGATTCCGTTTTCGTTGTCCCACCTGTCTTTGATGCCTCCTATTACCGTCAGGTGATACACGAAATTCGCGAGATGCAGATTGTCAACATGGGTAATTATGCGCATGGAAATCAGCCCATTCAACACATGACCTATTTATTTAACTATGCGGGAGTACCCTGGAAGTCTCAATACTGGGTCAGAGAGACGATGAACAGGATGTACAATCCAAACCCTGATGGATATTGCGGAGACGAAGACAACGGTCAGACATCTGCCTGGTATATTTTCAGTGCCATCGGATTTTATGATGTTTGCCCGGGCTCTGATCAGTACATTCTGGGCGCTCCCCTATTTAAAAAAATCACCATTAATCTGGAAAACGGAAAGAAAGTGGTTATCGAAGCGCCTGAAAATTCTGCCGAGAACAAATATATCCAGGAAATGACGATCAATGGCAAAAAATATACCAAAAACTGGCTGAGCCATTCCGAACTGATGAAAGGTGCCGACATCAAAATTAAAATGGGAGACAAACCCAATACAACCAGAGGAACAAAAGAAGAAGATTTACCTTATTCTTTCTCAAATGAGAAAAAATAAAGATGTAAGTTTCTTAATTAAATTATAGCTTTATTTAAATCTGATCAATTAAATAATATTTAGATACATATAGCATTTATTTAAGCATTTTTTTGGCCTCTATTTGGTGTCCTTTGTGCATTCCTTTGTGTCCTTTGTGGTTAATTCTTCTATTTTACCACGAAGGTCTCAAAGGTCCTCACAAAGGACTCAAAGTAATTCATTCATATCCGACTTTTTACCTTTAACCTAAATTTCATTCCAGATGAGGAGCAAATTCAGAGAATTTTTTGAAAGTGAAAAGTCCGGAGGGATTGTTCTTCTAATTGTGACGGTTTTCTCCATCATTTTAGCTAATTCCTCCCTTCAACACGCCTATCTGCAATTCTGGAATGCTGCGTTGGGAGTGCACAGCCTCGTCGAATGGATCAACGACGGATTGATGGCGATATTTTTCCTCTACATCGGATTGGAACTGGAACGGGAAATATACCAGGGTGAACTTTCCCGTATGAAAAAGGCATCCCTGCCAATTCTCGCTGCGCTTGGAGGAATGATCATCCCTGCAGGCATATTCATGATACTCAACCATGGAACTCCAAGCCATGCCGGCGCAGGAATCCCGATGGCGACAGACATTGCATTTGCCATCGGAATTTTATCCCTGCTGGGTAAAAAAGTGCCCCTCTCCCTTAAAATTTTCCTCACTGCCCTGGCAGTCATCGACGACCTGGGTGCCATTCTTGTAATTGCCGTTTTCTACACTTCATCATTGTCGCTTATTTACCTTTGTCTGGCACTTGGCATATTTTTGATTTTGGTCCTGCTAAACAGGCAAAAGGTAAACAACCTCATCCCATACCTTATTGGCGGCATTGCTATGTGGTATTGCATGCTGCATTCCGGAGTCCATGCTACCCTGGCTGGAGTATTGCTGGCGTTTGCCATTCCATTTGGCAACGGAAACAAATCAACTCCATCCGCCAAAGTCTGGCACTTTTTGCACAAACCGGTCTCCTTCTTCATTCTGCCACTTTTTGCATTGGCCAATACAGCACTGATTCTCAATGGAAGCTTGTCTGATTTTGGGCAGACTCTTTCATTGGGTATTATTTTAGGCCTGTTTCTGGGCAAACCAATGGGTATTTGGCTTTTTTCATTTTTGTCCGTTAAACTGGGCATCTGTGCCTTACCGTCGGGTATCCGGATGAAGCACATAGTAGGAGCCGGTTTCCTTGGTGGAATTGGGTTTACCATGTCCATCTTCATTACGCTGCTCGCATTTGATGACCCCGCCATGACCAATCTGGCTAAAATGGCCATCATCTTTGGATCGTTAATTTCAGGGTTAACCGGGTTTTTCTGGCTGAAAATTACCTTGAAAAAACAGCATCATCCAATGGCTATCTAAGAAGTGATTCTATTGCCTGTAAATCAATTATTTGTATAATTTTTTTACTTCATAATAAGCACAACTTGTCCCGACTTTTCGGGATAGGTCACAATAGCGTTATGCAGCCTATGTGCCTAATGTGGTGTTTTTTCGGTTAAAAAATCCAAATCTTCCGGCAATACAATTTGGGCAATTTTTGTTACTTTGGCACTACTAACAAATCAACTAATTCGATGACTATAACCAGTTTTTTTAAGGTTCATCTGGCGCTTTTGATATGCCTGCTTTCCTATTTACCTGCTCTAGCGCAGAATAAAACACAAAACGAGTTAAAAGGCAAACTGAACATTCTGCGACAGGGTTTTGTGACGCCTCCCGATTCGACCCGCCCGGGTGTTTATTGGTATTTCATGGATGGAAATATCTCCCGGAAAGGGATGACCGAAGATCTTGAGGCAATGAAAAAAGCAGGAATCGGCAGCGTAATTTTCCTGGAAGTCAATGTCGGCATACCCCGTGGTCCGGTAACCTTCCTTAGCGAGGAATGGCAGGATCTTTTCACGCATGCCGTCAGGGAAGCTGAACGGCTCGGCATCTCACTTACGCTCGGATCAGGACCCGGATGGGCCGGAAGCGGCGGTCCCTGGGTCGAGCCGGCGCAATCCATGCAACATTTGGTCGCATCCGACACCATTGTCACCGGACCTGTGAACTTAAAAACACATCTTTCTAAGCCAATACCAAAGAAACCCTATTTCGGTTATGGCGCCCTTACCGATTCACTGCGAAAAAAATGGGAAAATTACTATCGTGACGTTGCCGTACTTGCTTTCCGTACTCCGGCACATATAGCTTCGATACCCGACACAGATGAGAAAGCCCTCTATTATCGTGCTCCTTTCTCCTCAGTGAAAGGGGTAAGGCCTTTCCTGCCTGCACCATTGAATTTTCCTGAAACTGCTCCGGGAACAGCTGTTCCCAAAGACAGTATCCTGGATATTACTTCTCATCTTGGAAAAGACGGATCACTAACGTGGAACGTACCACCTGGTAACTGGACGATCCGGCGGCTTGGACTCCGAAATAACGGAGCCGTTACCCGTCCTGCACCACAACCCGGCCTCGGTTTCGAGTGTGACAAGATGGATACGGCGGCTTTCAACTTCCACTACGAGGCTTTTATGGGCAAGTTGCTGAAAAAAATTGGTAAACGGGATCCCAAATCCTCCGGAGGCTGGAAAATGATCCATATAGACAGTTGGGAGATGGGGGCACAAAACTGGACGGCCAATTTCAGGAAAGAATTTCAGAAACGTCGTCATTATGATCTCCTTCCCTATCTTCCTGCCTATTCCGGAACCATCGTAGGCTCGCGTGAAATAAGCGAGCGATTCCTTTGGGATATCCGTAAGACCGCCCAGGAACTTGTGGTGGAAAACCATGCGGAGCATTTCAAAAAACTGGGTCAAAGGAGCGGACTCCGGCTTTCCATCGAACCCTACGACATGAACCCGACTGCAGATCTGGAACTTGGGGCCGTTGCTGATGTCCCCATGTGCGAATTCTGGAGCAAGAATTACGGATACAATACCTCTTTCAGCTGTATCGAAGCGACCTCTATTGCCCATATCCAGGGAAAGCCTGTCGTCCAGGCAGAAGCATTTACCGCTGGAAATTCGGAAGGCTGGAAACTTTATCCCGGGGCCATCAAGGATCAGGGCGACTGGGCATTTGCCACCGGAATCAACAAATTTTTCTACCATACCTTTGCCCACCAGCCCCTCGACGAAAAGCTAAAGCCCGGCATGACCATGGGACCCTATGGTGTGCATTGGGACCGGAATCAGACCTGGTGGCCGATGTCAAAAGCCTACCACGCCTACATCGCCCGTTGCTCCTATCTTTTGCAGCAAGGCCAGCATGTGGCTGACATTCTCTACCTGACACCTGAAGGTGCTCCACACGTTTTCAGGCCACCGGTATCCGCCACTGTCGGGAACGATACGCTACCTGACCGCAGGGGATACAACTTCGACGGATGCTCACCCGGATTATTGATTTCAAAAGCTATCGTGAAGGACCACAGAATTGTTTTTCCCGGCGGCGGTAGTTACCAACTGCTGGTTTTACCCCTGATTGAAACAATGACGCCTGAATTGTTGAATAAAATTGAATGGCTGGTTCGGGATGGAGCCAATGTGGCAGGCATTCCTCCAAAGAAATCGCCCAGTCTCGTTAATTTCCCGGAGTGTGACCAAACTGTTACCGCCACAGCGCTGAAAATGTGGAAAAGCTTCGACCTTCCCGGAAATCAGCAAACCATAACTTATGGTTCAGGCAGGATTTTTTGGGGAAGCGGTTTCATGGTAAACGATTCGACACGCCCCTATCCGACCTACGACGTTACTTCCGGTTTACTGAAACAAATGAATGTAACAGAAGATTTTACCTCTGGCGGTCCTGTGAGATATGCGCACAGGATCCTTCCGGGTATGGAAATCTATTTTGTTGCAAACAAATCAAATAATGTAATCATTACAAATTGTGATTTCAGGTCAGACCATGGAACTCCCGAATTGTGGAATCCATTGACCGGTGAAATCAGGAAACTTGAAAATTTTACCCGGCTTGGGGGCCATACCGGGATTGAAATTCAATTTGACGCGCATCAAAGTTATTTTGTAGTCTTCGATACAAAGAATAAAGATTCCGGTTCAAAAAACAACGTGAAAAACTTCCCGGATAAAAATATCCTGAAGACCCTTGACGGTTCATGGGAACTCACCTTCGATCCCAACCATGGCGGCCCGGGAGAGGTCGTTTTCGATCAACTTACAGACTGGACAAGCAGACCTGAAGAAGGAATCAAATATTATTCCGGCACCGTTGTTTATGAAAAGAAATTTTCGATTTCCAGGGAGATGCTTGCACAGGGTCATTCCTTATTTATAAATCTTGGGGAAGTAAACTGCATGGCACAGGTTAGACTGAATGGTACAGATGTCGGCACGCTGTGGACTGCTCCCTGGAATCTTGATATTACCAAAGCTGTCAGGGAGGGAGATAACAAATTGGAAATCTCAGTGGTAAATCTCTGGCCCAACCGTCTGATCGGCGACGAAAAGTATCCTTTCGACGGAATCAGTAAAGGCAAGTGGCCGGATTGGCTGTTGGAAAACAGTCCAAGGAACTCCAAACGATCCACTTTTGCCACTTATAGTTTTTACAAAAAAGATGCACCTTTGTATAAGTCAGGACTGGTAGGACCTGTCAGTATCCTGGCGGAGGAATGATTAAAAAAGACAAAGAGACTTGGAGACGGGGAGAGGGGTGAATGTGGCTCCTGAGCTCCCTGAGCTTGTCGAAGGGTTTTTAATTTTATTTTTAGTTGTCGAAACCCGGTCCCTGAGCCTGTCGAAGGGTCTAAGGTCAGATGGAAAGGTCAAAGATTGAAAAAAGATAATTACAACAAATAACTAAAACGTGATGAAACCGTTACAACTTAAACCAGCATTTTGGCTGATCCTCGGATTGACCCTGTTATTTTTCATCGGCTGCAAGCCAGAACAAAGCAAGGAAGCAGACAAGATCAACGATTTTGCGACCC
>CAIUUO010000102.1 GCA_903902325.1 uncultured Bacteroidia bacterium | reverse complement strand
CCTCATGTTCAAGTTCGTGTTTCTCGACCTCAGCCAACAGATTGTCCCTTAGCTGTTCGCTTTCTGATGCTTTGCAACCGGTTCCTCCGCATACAAGGAGGTGCATTCTATAATCTGCCATAACAGTTGGTAAAAGTGTTTAATTGTCTATTGTCCGGTAGTTTACAGGTAATATACCATCCACCAGTTGGTTGTGAATAATGTACTTTTCAATGATTTCGGCGGCCCTGAATTTGTCGACATCTCCGAATACGATGGGATCCTTTCCGGGCACAGTTACCTCGATGGTAGGCTCTGCGTAGCAATAGCCCATGCAGCCGGTTTGAGTAACCACTGCCTCGATGGCTTTTTGCTCCAGTTCATCCATCAGGTAGTTCATGATCTCTTTTGCGCCGGAGGCAATGCCACATGTTGACATGGCTACTTTTATCCTGACTACGTTTTCAGAATTTCCGGCTGTTTCGCGCAGTTTAATCTTTGCCTGCATACCTTCTCTCAATTGCTTTAGATCGTCTAGCGATTTGATTTTGTTCATGCTGTTCGAATTATAAATTATTTATTGTCAAATATGTTACGGGTTACAGGATACAGGTTGTATTGAATCTTGATTCGAGCGTTTTTTCCTTTTTCCCTTTTCCTTTTTCCTTTTTCCTTTTTCCTTTATCCTTTATCCTTTATCCTTTATCCTTTGTTTCACGGTTCCGCTTTTATCTCTTTTAAGTTTTCAATGATCATCTCTTTCAGAAATCTTCTGATTTCCATGTTGCTGTCCTGGATGTTTCCGATAATTTCACGAATCGCCTCCGTGTCAAAACGGTATTCTCCGAAAGCCGTTTTGTGCACATAAACCAATCTGCAATTGGGGAGGCCAACAGCCAGGAGTACCAGGACATCGTCAATGTCACCCAAGGGTAACCTGTCGGGATGGCTCATCACGAAGCATGCTTCCAATCGGGTGCCTTTACCGGGTTCTGAAATAAGTGAGAAAGTCCCTCCTGTCCGTTCCGCATTCATCCGGATCAAAGGAAGACCCAACCCTACTTTCCGGGTCGTCCTGGAAGTATAAAACGGATCAGTTGCCTTGATTAATTGATCCTTTTCCATGCCTTCCCCATCATCTTCAATGTTCAGGAGATAACGGTCGTTTGCGGTATCTTCCGTAACAGAAACCATTACTTTGCCCGCTTTTGCCCGGGCAGAGTTCTGTACCAGATCAAGAATATGTAAGGCAATATTCTTCATTCTATAAAGGTTTTCCTTCCATCAATACACTTCAGCGCTTTATATATTTCATCGAAAGTGATCTCATTCATTTCAAATACGGTGCACCCGGAACCAATCATGTGCAATACATGGGCATCAGATGCTTTTACCAATGGCACATCCCGTTTCAGCATGAATCTGTTTCTAATATCAGATTCGATGCTTTGACTCATGATTCCCATCCCATCACAATTTAATTTGTCAGGTATAAAACCCAACTGACTAAATATTCCAAACAACGGTCTTTCAATGTGGGCTGGTACAAATAACCCACCCAACCTGTGTACTTCTTGTTCTACCTGGTCAATGCTCCTGCTGATGCCAACATTCAGGTAATCTTCAATCAAGTCCACTATCTTCTCATCCCTGTCTACCACCGCCTGGTAGCCGAACTGTTCCGGTGAATAGGGAATGGAAGGAAGATGAAGATCGATGTACTCCTGAAATTCCTCCAAAGTGCCAAGGTCCTTAAAGTATGCCAGGCAATGAACTTCTTCACGGGTCGTTACCTCTGTGCCGCACAAAACAGCCAGACCTGCTTCTTCGGCCAGTTCTTTCACGACGCTGCATTGCAACGTGGAGTTGTGGTCGGTGATACCAATCAGGTCGATTTTTCTCTTCTTAGCTACCCTGACGATCGCTCCCGGACTCATTTCCAGATCCGCACAGGCCGAAAGGACTGTATGGATATGAAGATCTGCCCTGAAACGTCTTATCATTAATTTTTTATCTTCTGGTACAATAAACCTGCAATTTCGAAAGTCGACAAGGAAGTCCCAAGAACCGGAATCCGCTCTTCGTTGCTGTGTTCCATGGTGTTTTGTTCGGGTTCAAGCGAACTCACCAATAACACGCAGGCGAGTTCCTTCAGCGATGCGATGGCTACCACGTTGCGGTGAGTCTGAAGTGTTACCCAAACTTCTCCTTCATTTGCATTTCCCATTACATCGCTGAGCAGATCAGATACATAACCGCCAGTTATTTCACGTTCCAAGCCTTCTCTTCCTGAGAAAACCTTCAAATTCAATTCTTTTACCAGTTCAGAAACCTTCATTTCGTCGTCCTCTTTTGTTGCAATCTGCGTTAAACCTTCCTTCTCCCCATCTTTTCTCCATGTTGTGAAAAGCTTTTCCGGTGCCGATACGTCCTTCGTTTTCCCATCTTTGCTGTAGAAATACACAATCCGACATTTTGGCTTTCCCCTGTACCATATCTTCTGCAAGGGCCTGGCAGTTGGGCGCTCCGCAGGCGCCACAATCAATCCCGGGCAAGAAACAGATAATTCGCTGGGCTTTGCTCATTTTCTCCATCGCCTTGCTGATGTCGTCATCAAGCCTGAAAGCATTGTGGGGTTTGATTTCGTCGATCAGCAAACTCGCTGTTAAACTTTTTATATCCAATTCCGGATCTTGATCCTTATCGAGGTAGGAAGGGTAATTTTTTGATCTTTGTTCCAATCGTTCCGTGGTGGTGAACCTATTTCCTGTCAGGAGGATACCTCCTGCACAACTTTGATCGCAGGCACGCATCTCAAGAAAGTCAAAACCCTTGACTTCCCCGTTTTCAAGACGGTCAAAGAATTTCACCACACTATGGATCCCGTCTATGGCAATTGCCCGGTTCCCAAAGCGTGAAGATTCTCCCCTTGAAGTACTCCAGAGAATACCCTCCCTGGTAAGGTGCCAGCGTTGCTGCCGTGTATCAATAGTCACCTCTTTACGGATGATTTGTCTTAATTTATTGTAGAAATCATTCATGCTTATCACTCCGCTGACAACGGAAGGCTGATCGCCAACAGGGCTTTTTACCGCGGAGATTTTGGCTGCACAGGGAGTAATGTAAAATATTCCTATTTCCTCCTTTTTTGCACCCTGGTTTATCAGTGCCTGCCGGATAAAATGGGCCGAAAGATCGTGCGGAGCCTTTATAGGGATAATGTTATCGGTAAGTGCCGGATATTTAATCTGTATCAACCTTACAACTGCCGGGCAAAAAGTGGAAATGCATGGTTTGGGAATCATTTCTTCCCTGAGATACTCCCTTGTGAGATCAATCAAGACCTTTATTGGTTGCTCTACTTCAATCATGTGGGTGAATCCGAGATCCATCATAGCCTGGTAGATCTGTTCCTCCGAATATTTATCGGGAAACTGACCGATCAGAACCGCAGGGAAAAGAGCTATCCTGTATTTGTATTGTTCAATCATTTTCAGGTCATTCTGCTCTATGTAGAATGCCTTGGCCGGACAAGCCCGCATACATTGCCCGCAATCGATGCAGCGTTCCTGAATAATGGTTGCCTTACCATCCTTTATCCGAATGGCTTCGGTAGGGCATACCCGCATGCAATGGATGCAGCCGATGCACTTGGCTTCGTCGATCTGAATTGCATGGTGGAAAACCTCTTGGACCATTCTGTATATAGATTAAAAATCGAAAATCATTGTGACGGTAGTGCCCACATCTGGTGTGCTTTCTACTTTCAATTCATCTGCATTCTTCTTCATGTTGGGAAGTCCCATTCCTGCCCCGAATCCCATTTCCCTGACTTTGGGAGAAGCGGTAGAAAAACCTTCCAGCATGGCCCGACCTATATCAGCAATTCCAGGCCCCTCATCCTTCACAACAGCAAGAATCTGATGATCCTTCACTGAAACTGTTACCTCTCCGCGCCAGGCGTGAGCCGCAACATTTACCTCTGCTTCGTAAAGCGCGACCACCATGCGTTTGACTACTTTCGGGTCAATGTTCAATTGTTTGAGCACCTTCTTTGTCTCACTGGATGCTGTCCCGGCACGGTCGAAATCACCTCCTTCAATTCTGAATTTAAGTTCTATCATTTTCAAAATAGCGGATCCAGACCATTGGCGAAAAGGATACCAGATGCCTTGAACATAGAGAAAGGCGATTCAATGAGTACTATGTTAAGCTTTGTGGCCAGTTCTATGATATCTTTGGTGACCTTTTTATTGCGAACTATTACAAGATAGTGAATATCAGCAACTTCTGCGGTTCTTATTAATTGCACATTGGCAAGTCCGGAGACGAGAAGAATGTTGTCGGCGTCCAGAGTTAGCACATCGCTCATTAAATCGGAACTGAAGGCTTTTGATATTTCGTCATGAATCCGGTGATGGCCACATAAAATCTTTGCATCCAACAATTGAACAATTTTCTCTATCTTCATTATTTTCAATGTTTTAATCAATAATAAGTAACAAATTTTATTATTGAAAAATTTTGTTCAAATGTCCGAAAATCCCCTGAATGAAAAAAATCGTTTAATGCGTTTTTTATTATTTAAATTCTTTCAAAACAAGGAGTTCTGATTTTTTTGAATGTTGAATAATTCAACATTCCGTCTGAAAATTTCTGAATGATGATCAAACTTATTGTGGTTTAAATTTGTAACTTAGTCGTTTCAATGCCGGATCAGTGAATGTAGGCAATACTTTAATGATTGTTCTGCTGAAGTGTTGTTCCGAATTTAGTCAAAATTTTCCACATTAAAAACATTCAGAATCCTCAATTTTTATGATTTACGAACAGAATGCTTTTTTATCCGGGTTCATCAGGGATCCTGAATTATCCTATAAAATAATTGATTCCCTTCCATTCCCCATCAACTACCGCGATGCGGATGGCTTCTATATCACTTGCAACAAGGCCTACGAACGATTGATCGGTAAAAGCAGGGAAGAACTTATTGGCAAATCCCATTTTGACTCGCATACGACCGAGATTGCAGAAATCATTTCCATGCGTGACAAGGAGCTATTTGAATCGACAAGTGACATTGTTTATGAGCATCAGTTCAAATCTGGCGACGGGACACTGCATGAAATGCTCATTTACAAATCAGCCATCCGAAATAACTCGGGAGAATTTGAGGGAATCGTCTCATCCCTGTACGATGTTTCTGACAGGCGTAAAGCAGAACTGAAATCCGAGAAGGCCAAAGAGGCATCCGTGGTTGCGTCGGCCATGCTTCAAAAGATCAAAGCGGGAATCGTAATCGTGGATAAGAATTTGAAGATCGTCAATTGCAACGAGACTTTTGCCAAATTGATGGGGGAAGAAGCCGAAGAACTTTATGAGGCTATCCCTGGTTTGGAAGGTGCAGAGATCAAGGAACTGGTTCCTGAAATCGTGGGAAAAATGATCACGGGATTGCTGCATACAGGCGAAGAGATGCTTGAACGTGACCTGACCTATAAAAACATGCTTCTGCACATTTCCATCGTTACAATATACAAACACAGGGTGGTAGGGGCAATCATCAGGAATCTTTCTTCACCCAAGTTGGTCAGGGAAGAGATTATCAGCAGGGCCATGAAAGTGACCCGGCAAAATATCGAGATGGTCCAGCAGGTCGCTACATTGTTGGCAGAGAATGCTGCCCAGACGGAGGATATGCTCAATTCCATCGTGGCAGCTTATAAATACGGGGAAGAAAAAAAGGATGAGTGAGTTTCATATAGAAATAGATTTTGCCCAGAAGCATCCTGCGGGGCAGATCGTTTGCGGGGATGTATTCATCTCAAAACTGATCAAGGAGGATGGCCGGACCATTTTGGTGCTGTCAGATGGAGTGGGTCACGGGGTTAAGGCCAATGTCCTTGCCACCATGACAGCAACCATGGCGCTGAACTATACTTCCCTGTACAAGCGACCGGAAGCTGCAGCACGCATCATCATGGATGCATTGCCTCGCGACAGTGAAGGAGTAAAGACCTATGCGACCTTTACCATTATTGAGATGGAAAGTGATGGGATGGTCAGAATTGTCAATTACGACAACCCCAAAAGTGTTATTACCAGGAATGGTGAGCCCTACACACCGACCAGAGAGTACATGCTCGATATTAAAGGAGCCGAGAATGTTGGAAAAGTCTTGCGCTGCCGTGAATTTCGCGCGATGAAGGAGGATCGTATCGTTTTCATGAGCGATGGGATTACGCAGTCGGGGATGGGAAACGAAAAGATGCGGATGGGCTGGGGTCAGGAGAATGTTGAAACCTTTGTGGTACAACAGCTTGCCAGGGGCGGAGATATGTCGGCCAGACGATTGAGCAAAAAGGTTCTCAACAAAGCCATTCAGAACGACAAGTTTAACCTGCAGGATGATGCCAGTTGTGGTGTCATTTATTTCAGGGATCCCCGCGAAATGCTGCTGGTGACAGGGCCTCCTTTTTTCAAGGCAAAAGACAAGGATTTTTCCAAGCGAATACAGGATTACAAGGGGATTAAAATTGTTTGCGGAGGCACGACGGCAGAAATCATAGCCAGGGAACTGAATCTCGAAATTGAGACAGAGATTTCACTCAGCAATCCTTATGCAATACCCAAATATGAAATGAAAGGGTTTCACCTGGTTACGGAAGGAATCCTGACAATTGGGAAAATTGAGGAGCTGCTCGAGAGTTATGACGATGAACAAACCTATGGCGATTCGCCTGCTGAGGAGATTGTCAAGCAACTGATGCAACACGACCGAATCCTGGTATTTGTGGGAACACGCATCAACTGGGCCCATCACGATCCGGATCAGCCCATTGAAATGGAGATCAGAAAGTTTGTCGTGAAAAGGATCGTGAAACTGCTGGAAGAGAAATTCTTCAAGGAGGTGGTGGTCAACTTTTATTAGAAAGTGCCTAAAGTATTTAAAATGCCTAGAGTGCCTAGAGTTTGGAGTTCAAGACTTTAGGCACTCTAGGCACTTTAGTTCACTTTAGGCACTCCTTGAAAAGAGTACGCTAAGACGATAATATATGAATCGTATCCAGCAATTTGGTATTCACCTGCTTGTCGTATTTAATGGCCCTGTTGAAAGGGGTAAGTTCGATCGTATCGTTCGCGATTCCCACCATCACGCTTTTTTGGTCGTCAAGCAATGCTTCCACGGAAGCAACACCAAGCCGACTGGCCAGGATCCTGTCGTAGGCAGTAGGAGAACCACCCCGTTGGATGTGACCCAACACTGTGACCCTAACATCGTACTGCGGAAAATTTTCTTCTACTAACTTGGCAATGTTGAAAGCCCCTCCGGCTTTTTCACCTTCAGCAACCAGAACAATGGATGAGTTCTTACTTTTTCTGTAACCTGATTTGATGTAGTTCTCCAGGGTGGTAATATCCGTGTCCGTTTCAGGAATCATTACTGCTTCTGCGCCTGAGGCTATACCGCCGTTGAGGGCCAGAAAACCTGCATCACGTCCCATTACTTCGATGAAAAAGAGCCGTTCATGCGCGGTTGCCGTATCCCTGATCTTGTCTACAGCTTCGATGATGGTATTTAAGGCTGTATCATATCCTATCGTGAAATCTGTACCGAAAAGGTCGTTGTCGATAGTTCCCGGAACGCCTACAATCGGAATGCCAAATTCCTGGGCAAAGATGCGGGCACCTGTAAAAGTCCCGTCTCCACCAATGACCACCAATGCATCAATGCCTTCATTTTTAAGATTGTTGTAGGCTATTTCACGGCCTTCCCTGGTAAGAAATTCCTTGCAACGGGCTGATTTCAGAATAGTACCTCCCAACTGGATGATGTTACTCACATCTCCGGATGCCATGGTCTTGAAATTCTTTTCTATCAAGCCTTTGTATCCCTGGAAGATTCCTACCACATCACGCTTGTAGAAGATGGCTGTCCTGACAACTGCCCTGACGGCTGCATTCATGCCTGGAGCATCGCCTCCTGAAGTAAGGACACCAATCTTTCTGATTGGATTATCCGAATAATCATCGTGCTGAGGAGTTCTGTATTCTTTTGCCATGGTATTTTTTTTGCAAATTTAGGAATCAAAATGATTGGAATTCGCACTTTAAGTTAAGTTTCCTTAAACAATCTCCCCGGAAACCATTTGCTGCAGGTAGCTGGCTACTTCTTCAAGCAGGTGTTTTGGCGTAGAAGTGGCACCGCAAATGCCTACTGATTCTATGTTATGGAACCATTCCGATTCTATTTCATTTAATTCAGAGATGAATTTAGAATTTGGGTTCACGGCTGAGCAGATATCGAAAAGCATTTTTCCATTGGAGCTTTTTTTGCCGCTGACAAAAAGTATCAGATCGAAACGTACCGCAAATTTTTTGATACCTGGAATCCGGTTGGCAACCTGCCTGCAGATGGTATCGTGAATTTTAATGGATACTTCCGAAGCTTTACTCTTGAGCTCTTCCGACAAATGATGCAGTCCCTCAAGACCTTTGGTTGTTTGGGAATACAGGACAATGGGCCTTGAGTAATCGAGTTGTCTGAGATCTTCAATTCCCTCCACCACCAGTGCACTTCCCTTTGTCTGTCCAACCAGTCCGTTGACTTCTGCGTGTCCTTTTTTGCCATAAATTACAAGCTGCGTATCATCCTTGGTTCCGCTTTCATAACTTTTAAGTATCCTTTTCTGAAGTTTCAGCACAACTGGGCAGGTGGCATCAATCAGTTTGATGTTGTTGGCTTCTGCATAGGCATATATTTCGGGTGGTTCTCCGTGCGCCCGAAGTAAGACCGTCGTATCTCGCATGGAGAAGAATTGCTCATGGGAGATGGTTTCCAACCCCTTTTTACTCAATCTTTCGACTTCGGAATTGTTGTGAACGATGTCGCCAAGGCAGAACAAATGGCTGTCCTGCCCGAGTCGTTCCTCTGCCCTGCGGATGGCCTCCACCACGCCAAAACAGAAACCGGATCCTTTGTCTATTTCAATCTTCATTAAAAAATATCTGATCAACCAATAAATTTGAATTGAGATTTGGTTCAGTTGGCATTTATTTACTCTTTGAGCTTTAAAATTTGAATTAAATTTAAGTTCAACAATTTGGTATTTTGCTTGTCTAATGAACCTATGAGTCCAATTATCAAATCCTTATCAACTGTTGCAAATTTATTAAGCCTAACTAAAGATGGTCTTTTTAATCCATTCAAATCGGAAGGCTCTAATTTCATGTCAAATTCACTCTGCCATTTAAATTGAGTTGTAATAAAACATACTGTCACATCTTCTTCTGATTCAATGATAATAACGGCCGGTCTAAATTTGCTGCCTGATAAGTCTGTAAATGGGAAGGGGATGAGTATAATGTCGCCTTTTTTCATCGATATCTCTCTTTTAAATCATCGACAGAATAAAGATCTTCCTCGTCCTTTAAATATTGGAATGACTTTGAGTCAGAAATCAATTTCTGGACTCCTTCCCGGATAATTTTATCATCAATTTTACTTAATAAAAAATCAGCAAAATCATTTACCTCTTTTAACTTCATGTCAGGTAACTGCTTAATTTTATCAATAGTGTTGTCAATCAAAACCTGTCTGTTCATAACTATTTTTTTCAAATTTACTAAAAAAGGATCTTCAAATCCATTCTTGTTCGGAAAAAACAATACTAAAATCTATTCTCTGAACCATTTAGATGTTATCCATTATCCCTTCGAGAATTATAATTATTCCGTAACCTTTCTGCATACAATGAGAGCTTGGATTTATTTATCTGCCTATTTTTCAGAAATATATTGTGTCGTCTGAAAATATCAAACGAAATTGGAAATTGAGCAATAATTCTGTCCATCACTGAATTACATGGAACAATATGGAAATGTAAATGACCAATACTTTGTCCTGCGGTATGTCCGTTTGCCTGCCAAATTCTAACACCTTTAGCTCCAAATGTCGTTTTTGATAATACAGTTGCATCCTTAATAGTTAACATCAGGATAGAAGCAATACTGTCATCAAGAAAAGTTATATCCTGAACATGCTTTTTCGGAATGACCAGACAAATGGCTCCAACTGAGGTTATTCGATATCTGTCGAGAATTACGATGCAATCATCATTTTCAAAAATTATCTCTTCTCCGTTAGTCTGTCCATGAATGATTTTACAAAAAATGCAATCTGCCATAATAGTTTGCTGAGTTGTAAAGATTATGTTTCATACAATCTTGTCGTTTATCCATGCTTTTTTATTTTCTCTTCAACTTTTCCCAAGATCCATTCGAACTGCTCTTCTCTTGTCATGTGGCTATTATCCAGCACGATAGCATCCTCTGCTCTCCTTAGCGGACTTTCGTCCCTTGTTTCATCGAAACGATCCCTGTCAGTGATATTTTTTAATATTTCCTGAAAGTCTACTTTTTCATTTTTTGCGATCATCTCATCGTACCTGCGTTGCGCACGAATTTTGGCATCAGCTGTCATGAAAATTTTGAGTTCGGCCTCAGGAAAGACTACTGTACCAATATCGCGGCCATCCATTACGATTCCTTTGGTTCGCCCCATCTCTTGTTGCTGGGCAACCATCAACCTGCGGACATCTGCGATGGCAGCTATTTGGCTCACATTTTGCGCTACGGCCAACTGTCTGATCTCCGTCTCTACATTTTCGCCATTCAGAAAAATGTCGTTGTGGGCCGTTGCCGGATTGAAAGCAAAGGTGATGTGGACAGATTCGAGTTTTTCGGGCAGTTTCGTCAGATTGACAGTGCCGCCAGCTACCAGCCCATTACGCAAACAGAACAGGGTAACAGCCCTGTACATCGCTCCGGAATCGATGAAAACATAATTCAATTTTTTTGCAATCTCTTTTGCTACCGTACTTTTTCCGCAGGATGAATATCCGTCGATGGCTATGATAATCTTCTTTTCGTTCGAATCTGACATGATGAATACTTTGATGCAAAGTTAATCATTCGCATAAATTATGGAAGGTAGTATTTAACCACAACTGTCATGAAGGAACCACAACACACACAAAAAAGCATTGCTGATAATTTTCTCTTTGTGACCTTTGAGCATTTACTTTGAGTCCTTTGTGGTTGAATGACTACTCGTAAAACGCGCAAGATCTGCTGTAAGCGAAAAATTCTGAACCATGCCACCCTGGTAATACCCCGACACCGCATAATTGAAATGGACCGCTGAGAGATTAATTCCAAGGCCAGTTGTAAACCCAACCAATCCGGATTGTCCGGTCACAAAAAGGTCATTGTGTCTGCGGTAATTGTAACCAAGCCGGAAAGTGATCCTGTTTTCAGGAAAGATCTCGGCACCCAGCGACAGGTGCCTCATGACCGCCGACAGTGCGGATTGTCCCGAAGCCGGGGAATTAATTCCATTAGGATCTGTATCAGTCACCTCCGCATTCCATTTGTTCAGGTCGTATGCTGTTGCACTTAGGCGAAAGGGTGCAAACTTCAGCTTGTGGGTGCAACCCATCTCCAGCGACCAGTTTACCCGCTCATGCGATGATCCATCATAATAGGTAGTAAGTTGAGTGCCGATATTCCTGATACACATTGCCAGGGTAGTCAGTTGGTTCCTGGTATGGCGAACGATGCCCAAGTCTGCGGCGATTCCAAAGGATTGATAATTCTCGAGGTGCGAATAGATGGGTTTCAGCGAAGCACCCGCTGTAAAAAGGCTTCCAAACGATTTGCCCCAGGTAAGTGCCAGGGCATAATCAGAAGCGCTGAAATTACCTGTTTTCACTCCAGTTTCATCGGCTGCGACAAATTGTCCGTAATCGACAAACTGAATGCCGATCGCAGCCATTCCGTATTTGCCAAGATCCTTTACGTAAACACCGTATCCGAAACCAATCCCGGCAAGGTAGTTGGCATAGTTCACGGATAATGTATTGTTCATCCCAGGCGACAGCAAGGCGGGATTTTGAAGCAACAACTCCGGATCGGCATCGGGTAAGGCAATCTGGACACCTCCCAGGGCAGCAGTCCTGGCGGAGGTTGTCATTTGGAGAAAATTAAAAACCCCTTCGCCTGCCATCTGTGCGAAAGAGGACTGGAGCAAAATGACAAACAGGAAAAAGGAGAGCAGGGTACGCTTCATGGGTTGCAATGACCCAACAATATTAGGAAAAATCGTGGGATGTTGTGCAAGAGTGACCGGGTGACTAAACTGATGTTTTGATGATTGAGATTTGAGTCCAGTCACCCGGTCACTTATCACAATAGTTTCTCCTTCAGACCTTCCACAACCGTGAAAACGATGGGGCAGACTTCACCGTTTTTGAGGGTCAGGTTGAGCAATTGACTGAATCTTCTCCTGTCTGTATGCGGATATTCCCGGCATGCCTTTGGGCGGTGTTCATAAACGGAACAATAGTTGTCTGCCATCAGGAAGGGGCAGGGAGCCTGGTTGAAAACATAATCGTGGTCTTCATCGAGGTGCATGTATTGCTCAATCACCTGGGAAGGTTTCAGTTTCAGGGGTTTTGAAAGTCTCTCCACATCTTTGTCGGTGATCATTGGACTGATGCTACTGCAACAGTTGGCGCAGGTAAGGCAGTCGAAGGTACGAAAGGCTTCATCGTGCAGTTCATGCACAATTTCATCGAGGTTTGCGGGTACCTTCTTCTTCAACCTCTTGAAAAAGCGCTCATTTTCAGCCCTGGCATCCGATGCCAGTTTTCGGACATTATCTTTGGTAGGAGCGGTTTTCATTCAACTCAGCAGGTAAGTATTGTTTGAAATGTTTGAAATGTTTGAAATGTTTGAAATGTTTGAAATGTTTGAAATGTTTGAAATGTTTGAAATGTTTGAAATGTTTGAAATGTT
>CAIUUO010000101.1 GCA_903902325.1 uncultured Bacteroidia bacterium | reverse complement strand
TGGAACCGGTGGTGGCGCGGGAGTAGTGAGGGTAAAGGGTAAGGGCGATGACCCGACGGCACCCTGCCTTTTTGGCTGCCTCCAAGGCGTCCAGAGTGGACGGCCGCGAGTAACGCATGGCGACAAAACAGCGGTAGCTGCTTCCGAGTCGTGTTTCCAGCGCTCGTGCCTGCGCCTCGGTCAGTTCCCGAATGGGTGATTTGCCTCCGATCTTACCGTAATAACCGATCACCTTTGGCGCCCTTTTTTTTACGATGGATCGGGCAATGAACGGTTGAAGAAAAGCCGGGCCGATCTTGATGATGTCCCGGTCGGAAAAAAGGTTCAGCAGGAATGGCTCCACGGCGTCAAGGGAGTCGGGGCCTCCCATCTGGAGGAGAATAACAGCGGTTGTTGCAGACATAGGAACCTCTATCATGAATTAGCGTTACAGTCAGTATCCGTGATGTGGCGGCAAGGGTACCAGATAACCTGTTTGACGGTAAAGAAAAAGGTGTAATAACTCAGTCGATGGTTCAGGGCGATTGCATGAATTAAGTTTGCATGGTTTGCTACGACTCATGTATTTTTATTTACACACATATTGTTTCTAAGCCCAATTCGTCGCCATATTTCGACCATAGGTTGATTCAATCTAAATTAATTATTTTACAGAAGACATTCATCTCAGAAATGTTTACTGTAATCTAAAATTGATTTAGGAGGATCGAATGTATCGTGGAGTGATAGAATTGGGAAAAAGCCTATCAGTAATATCTGATCTGAGACAACAAGCAAAAACCGAACACAATTTGGTCGAAGTGTTAATAATATCTTTGATCGCCATTCTCTGCTCAGCTAACAACATCAAAGCAATTCGTTATTTTGCAGTAGCCAACAATAGCTGGCTTAAAGAATTTCTAGCGTTGAAAGGTGGCATTCCATCCTATCACACTATTCGTCGTATTTTCATGTTGGTAGATGCTACAGTTCTTGATTCAATTCTTTTCGAATTTATCAGGACAGCGGTTGAAACAGGCCACGCGAGTAATGATGCTAAAAATGGTATTCATATTGATGGTAAAGCTATCAGAGGGTCTGCTTCTCCTTCTAAAGGCGATCGTGCTATCATAATGGTGTCCGCATGGGCATCAACATACGGTGCATGTTTCGGTCAAGTTGCAGTAGATAAAAAGTCTAACGAAATAACGGCTATCCCCGAACTTTTAAAGCTTCTAAATCTAAAAAACTGTGTAGTAACAGTAGATGCAATGGGCTGCCAGAAGAAGGTATCAAGTAAAATCTGTGATAAAGGTGGAGATTATGTCTTCTCTCTAAAGGGAAATCATGGGCAAATCCATGAAGAAGTAGAAACTTTTTTTGAATCTGAAATAGACGATAAGCATTCAGAATTCACAATGAAAAGCATAAGTACTGTAGAAAAAGACCATGGCCGGATTGAAGAAAGAACCTACACCTTGTGCGACCAAATTACCTGGATTCCTGACCATAATGATTGGGCAGGTTTTAGTGCGATTGGATCAGCACGGTCAAAGCGAACAATAGGTTCAATATCCACGGTGGAAACACGCTATTTCCTTACAAGTTTAACTGACGTATCTGAATTTGCGGAGTTTACGCGCAGGCATTGGTCAATAGAAAACAATCTCCATTGGTCGTTAGATGTCTGTTTTAGAGAAGACGCCTGTCAGGTGCGGGATGCCAACGCCAATAAAGTCTTTGCTGGTCTGCGCAAAATGGCAAAGTTTATTGTTGATAAAGATAAAAAGACGAAAGCAGGCCAAGAGATTCGTCGGCTTAAAGCCGCTTGGGACCCTACGTATCGGCTCTCGCTCTTGGATAGTTTGTAATAATTAATTCATGCAATCGCCCTGGTCGATGGTTGCTGTTTTCTTGACAACTCTCGAACATACGGTTTAATCTGCCGGTGAAATGTTAAACATGAATGGTGAAATGTGGATGGGAAAAGAAATGTGGAACGTGTGACGTCATGATAGTAGCTGGAGATGTGGAAGCAATCCTGTTGAGACAGTACTGGGTATTCGACCTGGACGGCACCCTCACGCTTCCGGTGCACGATTTCTCGGTCATCCGGCATGCCCTCGGTGTTCCCAAGGGGACCGATATCC